>JAYRFD010000523.1:0-4348 GCA_041908565.1 Polyangia bacterium
CCGGCGAGCCAGCCGCGTAGCCACATCGATCCAGCGGTCCTTTCGATGCACCACAGTCCGGCGTTCCTCGGGACCTATTCGACGGGAGGCAAGCGTCCCAGGATGCAGTAGTCAAGTGCATCCGCTTCGCTATGAAAGATGTGAGCCATGCTGGGTGCAGCATGCTTCATCGACGGGCGCATCAGCACTCCTTGCACGGGGTCATGGGACAGCAGGATGGCAATCCGACGCTGTGCAGCCTCCCACGCGGCAAGGCTTTCTTCGATGGCCCCGCGCGTGATCGGCCCCCAGCTGCTGGGTGCCGCCCGCAGATCCAGCAGCAGCGCTTTGGCCATGGCGCGAGATCCGTTGGCCAGCTGAACCAGCTGCGCGCGCTGCTCACGCGCTTGCCCGGCACCTTGTTCAAGCGTCAGGTCCGACCGCTTCCAGACCCGCATCCATGCGATCGTTCGCACCAGATCGATCTGGTAGTTGTCGCCGGCCGCGTACGTCGACATGAGTCCGCTCATTATGTGACGAATTTCACTGCGTTTCGTTTGCTATAATCCCCTAGCCAGTTCCAGGTGCTGTGTAGACAGGCATCCTTCTGCTGTGCCCTGCGAGGGACTGGCGTGTTGCCACACCGTCTCGTTGAGGGTCCTTTGGAGAACCAGAAGATTGGCGCCTATTCGATCGTACGTCTCCTTGGAGCCGGTGGAATGGGCCAGGTCTACGAAGGTGTCCACGACCAGATCAAGCGGCGAGCCGCCATCAAAGTCCTGCATCGCCGCTATGCGCACAACAAGCTGATCGTGCAGCGCTTCATCAACGAAGCGCGCGCCGTCAACATCGTGCAGCACCCCAGCTTGGTGAATATCTATGAGTTTGGCCAAACCAGCGACGGCAGCGCGTACATCGTCATGGAGTACTTGGACGGCGATACGCTGCGTCAGCGCTTGGAACGCAACGGCGGTCGCCTGCCCCCCGAGATGGCCGTTCGCTTGTGCCGACAGATGGCCGCTGCATTGGCTGCCGCTCACCAAAAGGGCATCGTTCACCGCGATCTAAAGCCGGTGAACATCATGATCGTCAACGACTCGGAAGCCGCGGGAGGCGAGCGCGCCAAGATCTTGGACTTCGGCTTGGCCAAGGTCGTGCAGCCCGATGCGGCCGATGGTGGAGGCCTGACCGGCACTGGGACGATCTTGGGAACGCCAGCCTATATGGCGCCCGAACAGTGTCGAAGCGCGCGAGATGTCGACGACAAAAGCGATGTCTATTCGCTGGGCATCATCCTGTACGAGATGCTGTCGAGCGACATCCCCTTCGATTCCGAGACGGATGCCGAGCTGCTGTCGATGCACATGTATCAGGACCCGCCGCGCCTGATCGACAAAGTGCCAGAGCTTCACCCCGATCTGGCGGGACTTGTGCACCGCATGCTGGCCAAGTCGCAAGAAGACCGCCCGTCGGCCTCTGACGTCGCTGGCGAACTGGCGCGGATTCCCGTGCTGGCGCAGGCGGCCGCGGCCCCGGCCAGCACGACGCCGGTCGCTGCATCAAGTGCCAAGAGCCCGCTCGCGTCGAAGTCCACTCCGGCTTCGACCGGCACACCGCCAGCGATTGCAGAGGAAGGCGCTGCGACGTCCACGCGCACGACGCAGCAGCCCGCAAAGTCGGGTCGCAGCGGACTGTGGATCGTGGGCCTTTTCGTTGTTCTTCTGGCTGCGGTCGGCGGAGGCACCCTGGGCTGGCTGGGCGCACTGGGCCGACTGGCGGGTCGCGATGGCAACCCGACGGGCCCCACGGAAAAGCCTGGTCCAGCGACGGCGCCCGCCTTGGTGCACGGGTCGCTGACCAGCACGCCCGCCGGGGCCGAAGTGCGCGGACCCGAGCCAGCCGATGCGCTGCTGGGCCAGACGCCCCTGATGATCGAGCACGCCCGCGGCACCGGTCATGCGACGGTCGTGGTGCGCGCGGTCGGGCATATGGAGTCACGCGTCGAGCTGCCCTTGGATCGCGATGACATCGCCAGCGTCAACCTACGTCCGCTGCCGCAGAGCGTGCCAGCCGTCGATGTCGCCGATGCCGCACCCGCCCAAGCCCCACCGATTCCCGTCGCGCCGGATCCAACTGGCAGCGAAAAGATCGGCGTTCAGGGTGCGCCGAAAGCTCCGCCGGTTGTGGCTCCGCCTGCGGCGCCTTCCGATTCCGACGCGCCCCGTCCCTGACGGATGCGCGGCCAGACCCAGGCCACTGCCAGCCAGGCCGCGCCGTGTTCGATCAGGCGCGGCAGGATGTCTTCGCGATGCGGCAGGCCGCGAAGCTCATCGACCAGCGGCAGATAGGCCAGCGGGGACAGCGCGCACAGCACCAATAGCGGCCACGAAAGCTGAATCCACAGAGACGCCAGCAGCAGCGGCCACAGCAAGTACCACGGGTGCAAGACCGGGGTCAGCAGGGCATAGCCGCTAAGCAACAGCAGCGCCGTTTGATGGGGCGACCGCTTCTGCATCCAGCACCTGCGCAGCAACCACAGCAGCGGCAGGGCGGCCAAGACGCGGGCCAGAAAGCCTGCAAGCTCGTCGGGCCAGACGGTCGATCGATCGCGCCCGGTGACCAAGCGAGCAAGCCGCTGGCTGCGCCACGGTTCCCAATACGGCGGTCGGTAGGCGAGCGCTGTCAGACCTTCGCTTGCCGCTTGCAGGACGGCGAAGGCTCCGTCATTGCTGCGCCAGCGGCGACCGTATTCGCCCAGGCTGGGTGTCACCTGCAGCCCAGCCTGCCGATAGGGAAGCCAGGTCAAAAGCGCCGCCAGTCCACCCGCCACGCAGAACGCAAACAGCGACCGCCGCGACACACCACGCAAGCCGGGCAGCACCACCGCCGCCAGCGGCTTGACCAAGATCGCCAGGGCCACGGTCGCACCACCCAGCGCGGCTCGCACGTCAGCGGACCACGTCGCAGTTGTCGACAGCCGCTTCGTGACAGGTTCAGCTTCCAAGTGCTCGGATGAATCGGATGGATCGGATGGATCGGAGTGAGCGGAATGATCCGATCGATTGGATCGATTGGATCGATCGAAGCGATCGGATCGACCCGACCCTACTGGCACGATCACGCGATCCGGCCACGCCCACAGGGCCACTGCCAAAGCGAGGATGCCCAGGCCATCTAGGTGCGCATTGAGCCAAATCTCGATCACCGGCAGCGGGCAGATCAGCCACAGCGAAAGCCAGCCCAAATCGACCCGACGTCGTCTCAGCAGAGCAGCCAGCACGACCAACAAGCAGAGCTCGGTCGCGCCGCACACGACTCGCCAACGAAGCAAGGCCTGCTGCAGTGGTTCGCCCGTTTCGCCGAGCTGCGCGGACAGCCGTAGTGCCAGCTGTGCCGTCGGTGGATAGATCGTTGGCAAGTGGCGGTGGTTGATGCGCGCGAACGCGTCTGGCTGTTCTTGCCGCACCGCTTGATAGCGCGCTCCCGACGGTGGATCGAGATATGGATTTTCGCCCGCACGCTGCACGGCGCCATCCCAGACATAGCGATAGACATCCTGCGAGTGCGTCACCGGATGCGGCAGCGCCGCCAGCCGCATGCCCAGGCCCAAGCCCAGCACACACAGCAGCGCCCGTCGGGAAAGCGGTCCCAAAAGACCCAGCTTCCCGTTCGCGCGCAAGGCAAGCGACAGCATCGCAGCGAACCAAAGGACCCCTGCCAGCAGCCAGCACGCAAGCTGTGCAAGCAGGGCTTGATCAGGCGAACGAGCCAGGCGCGAAAGCAGCAGCAGACCGACCGCATGCACCACAGCGCACGCTGTACAGAGCGGCAGGAACCAGCGACCGATGCAGCGCTGTGCGGTGCTCAGGACGCGTCCCCAGCGCGTCGAACAGCGATCGCCTGCGCCTGCAGGCACGTCGGCGTTCACGTGCCTGGCGTCTGCGGCGGGGCGCACAAAAGGTCGTGAAGGATCTGGGTCGCCGACGCAACTTCAAGGGTGGGCAGATAGACGCTGATGCGCAGCCCGCTTTGGCGATAGCGCTGCGCATGCAGGCCACCCGATCGCAGACCGCTGTGCACCGATAGCAAGACCTGCGGCGCGGTGCCCAAGCTGGGGCCGACGGCAGTGACCGATCCGCAGCTCTCGTCGATGCGCAGGGCTCCGTCAGCCGCCGCTTGCAGTCGATCCACGGTGCGCGAAAAGTCGGGCAAGTCATCGCGCACAAAGGCCGCCCACAGCACCTGCCCATCATCCAGATCCAGCTGCAGATCGCGTAGCTCGACCCCTTCGTTGCGCAGCACCGAAAGCACGTCCGCGCCATTCTTCGGTGTCGAGACTTGCACCAAGCGCAGCGTGCTGGTGACCGCG
>JAYRFD010000524.1:0-1590 GCA_041908565.1 Polyangia bacterium
GACCGATGGCTAGCTCGACATCAGACAGCGGTGCCGGAGCCCTCTCGGGCAGATCGTCGGTGCAGTGCACATGCTCATGGATTTGCCGGATGTGGATCAGGCCGTCGCCATGCGTGCGCGGCATGCGCGGATTGATCTGCGCGATGATGCGCTTCGCCGACTGAATGGCCGCCAAGGTCACATCAACCGAGACCCCCAACGAACAGAAGCCGTGTCGATCCGGGGGCGAGACATGGATCAGCGCGACATCCAGCGGCAGGATGCCTTCGCGAAACAGGTGCGGCACTTCCGACAGAAAGATCGGCACGTAGTCGGCCTGGCCACTGCGCACGGCGGCGCGCACGTTTTCCCCGACGAACAGCGCGTTGACGCGAAAGGCTTGCGCATGTTCGGGCGCTGCATACGGCGCAGGCCCTTCGGTGTGCAGGTGGACGATCTCGACGTTGCGCAGTTCTGAAGCCCGCGCCGTCAGTGCAGCAATCAAGCGCTGGGGAGCCGCCGCAACGGAGTGAACAAAGACGCGCTCACCCGATCGAATCGAAGCAACGGCCGCCTCGCAGGTGGAGTGCTCGGCCATTACGATGCGGCTCCCTTGGGGGCTGGCGGCACAATCACGACCGGCACCGGCGAACGGTGACACAGCGCCGTCGAGACACTGCCCATCAGCATCCGCATCAGGGCCCCGCGACCGTGGCTGCCGACGACGACCAGGTCAGGCTTTACGCGGCGAATCTCTTCCAGCATGCCGTCCAGCGACGAACCATCGACGACGTGCGTCATGCACGGGACGCGATCGCCGACCAAGCGAAGCGCCCACTCGGCCAGCATCGTCGTCCGCTGCTGCCTTTCGGCTTCCATCTGTCCTTGCACTTCGCCGGTCAGCAGCACAGCCTCGGGCGCGACCATCGCGATCGGTTCATAGACATGCACGACATGCACGCGCGCGCGCAGGCCCAATGCCAAGGTCACCGCTTGCTCGAGAGCCCGTTCTGACCCTTCGCTGAAGTCGACGCCAACCAGGATGCTCTTCTCATCGCTTGCCATCGTTGGATCCTCTCTGTGTGAACCAGGGCGGGCTGGCGCAGCCTGAACGGCTGGGCGCCTACACGCATGGCAGCAAGGCTCAGCAAGCAAGGTGCCAGGAGCGTTCTCCTCGGAACTCTCGCAAGCTGGCTCAGCAGACACGGAGCATCGCGCAATCTATTCGCCCCACGCAAGCACTTACGCATTTCTTGCGGTATCGCCGCACGCGCTCCTGCGACCTGCGAGCGCCCGCGGGGAGATTGCCGTGCAAAGCACCGTGGTATGGGCTTTGCGTTAGTGCAGCTAAGTCTGCGACTCTGCGCAGGTTCAGGCAGGCCGCGAAACCAATTCCCCAGGCAAGCGAGGCACTCGATGACCAAGGCAAACCCAACCATTCAGAAGTACATGACTGCCATGCCCTTGACGGTGCGCCCCGATCTGCCGCTGTCGGTGGCGGACAAGCTGATGCACGACCATGGCATCCGTCACTTGCCGGTGCTCAACGGAGGCCAGCTTGTGGGCTTGGTTTCGCAGCGCGATGTCCGCTTGATCGAGACGCTAAAAGAC
>JAYRFD010000525.1:0-2762 GCA_041908565.1 Polyangia bacterium
CAAGATCGACAGCAGCGTTGACTTGCCGGCTCCGTTGTCGCCCAGCAGCGCCGTTACCTGGCCCGCCTGCAGTTCGATCGATACACCGGCCAAGGCGCGCTGCCGGCCATAGTCCTTGTACAGATCGCGCGTGGCGATGCAGCGAAAGCGGGGCGACAGCGACACCTGGACCTCAGCCGTTTAGCTCGTCCAGCTGACGGTAAACCGTTTCCAGCTCGGCCCGTAGATCCTGCAGCTTTCGTTCTGCGCGTTCCGCGTCTTTCGGGCTGCCCTTCGCGGCGCTGGCATCGGCGTTTGATCCGCTGGACGACTCTTCCGCATCAATCAGCGCATCCAAAAGCGTGGCGCGACGCTGCATCAGCCGCTTTCGCTGCCCCTCGATGGCGGGGTCTTGCTGGGGTTGACGATAGATCGCGACATAGGCAAAGGCCAGCGCGATGGCTGCCGCCAGCACCACCGCCAAGATGCGCAGCTGATAGAAGTCCGTCGGCAGTCCGGTCAAGGTCAGCTCGATGTTGCCGCCGACACCGGGCAGCATCGCAGTACCGACCATCAGGTCGCGGCCGTTCCACTTGCGGTCTTCGGTGTCGGTGACGCCGTCGATCTTCAGATCCGGCAGCTTGATCGCCACGACGCGTACGCTTTCAGCTCGCACGGCGAGCTTCTGCTGGAACTTCAGCGTGCCGTGATGCTTCAGCACAAAGCCGGCAGAGATCATGATCTCACCCGGCGGAATCGGCCCCTTCCACAGCAGGACGGGTGGCCCAGACTGACTGGCATCCACCGACAGCTGCGACGGCCCATTGGGAGCAATCTGCGGCGACAGCGCATCGGCGGCCAGCGGAATGCGCAGCCCGGCCGGTCCTGGGTCAATCGGCTGGTCCAGCGTGTTCTGAAGCTGGATGTTCTCGACGACCTGCACCGAGTCATCCTGCGGCTCGAAGATAATGTGCGTGCCGGGTCCCAACTTCAGCGCCCCGCGGTCAGCAGACACCGCGCGCACGGTCATCGCCAGAAGCGATCCATGATCCGCGGCCAGTTGGAACGGCTGGCTCTGCTGACGAGCCCCATCGCGTTCGACACTGACCATGTAACCGATGTCGCCACCGCTGGGCAGGCCCGCAAAGTTCACGGTTCCATCGTCGGCGCTGTTCTGCGTGCCCTGCGTTTCCACCTTTTCGCTGCTGCGCGACGCGCTGACCAGCGTCACCTTCAGCCCCGAAAGAGGCTTGCCCGCTTCGTCGACCAGCTTGACGCGCAGGGTTCCCGCCACGGCCTGCGCATCGGTGCGCGCCTTGCCATCGGCGGTCCCCAGCTCTTTCTGCTGGTCGGCAACGCTTTTGGGAAAGACCAGCATGACGCGCACACCAGGCGCAGGAGCGGCTTGCACCTGAATAAGCTGCGAGGCCAGCGTCTGCCCATCCAGCGTGGCGCGCGCTAGGTACGTACCGGGCGACAGCTCAGCAAACGTCGCACGTCCTTCGGCGTTGGTCTTTTCCGTGCGCGGGGCAGAGCCAGCGGGTTCGGCAACCAGCTCGACGGCGGCATCGGCGATGCGATTGCTAAGCTCGCCGCGGATCAGGCGCACCGTCACGGTTGCTGACGGCACCTGCGGATCGGGACGTGGGATTCCCGACATCTGCGACGGATCCATCATCGCCGGCTGGGCCTGTACCTGGCGCGGGCTTGACCCTGCCAGCACAGCAAGCACCACGACCGCGACTCAAACATCATTATTCAGCATGTGGGGTCTCTATAGTGCCGCGACTCGGTCCAGTTGCATAGGATTCACCGCGCCGCGATCTCTGGCCCAATGGTCGCGCGTCTGCACAGCGACGGTTAGTACAGCGCTTCGACCGCCACGTGAACGGTGAAGCGCGCATCGCCGGAGGTCACCGTGTAGTCGCCGTTTGCGAGGGGCACTTCCTGGATCAGCCGCCCCAGCGTCTCGGGCTTGGATAGAGCATTTTCGTTGATCTTGGCGGCGGGATAAAAGTCGGTCTCGGCCAGGTGGATGTCCAAGGCGATGCTGGTCTGTGCGTCGAACACGGGCCCCTCAAAAAGCATCAAGCCAGGCGCCTTGGTCTCGCCTTGCCGCATCTGAAAAACCGGAGCCACGCGTCGTTCCATGGTGGTCTCGCTGATCAGCGGATTCGTAGGGTCAATCGTCGCGACATAGGGATAGCGAACCTTGGTCTCGACGACGACTTCAGCGGGCGCGGTATCGAACAGCACATGCTCTTTGTCCCGCAGCAGGGTCACGCTGGCCAAGCTGACTCGGACACGTCGCGATCCGACCAGGCCCGCCGCCGCAATGGCGTGAGCCGACGCCTGGTCGTTGATCGTGAAGTGATCGGCAAAGTGATCGCTGTGCGAGACGGGCAGCAAGGTCCCGCCCGGCGTCTTCCACTGGGCGCTTGCCTGCTGTTCGTGAAGCTGCATCTCATCGACCAGGACGATGCCGTCGTTGGGGGCGCCGCCGAACCCGAACAGGTCCAACAACGGCATGCTCAGCGCGCGATCGATCTTGGGGTTGGTGCTGGTGATGTGATGGACCAGCATGCCGCCCCAGACCGGATTGTTGCCGTCGCGGCGTTTGTGGTCATACACAGCGACGTTCTTTTCGACCCAGTCGTGGCTCATGTGCTCGACGTCGATCAGGTCTAAGCCCAGCAGGCGAGCCCACGCATCCAGCCAGCGCCCCTTGTCGAGATCGGCCAGCTTGGCCCCGCCCACTACGCCGGCGAACGACACCCAGCGAC
>JAYRFD010000526.1:0-5865 GCA_041908565.1 Polyangia bacterium
CGTCCGATGAGCCAAGGCGCCAATCCGTGGAGCGACATCGGCAGCCGCGAAGCCCTGCGTCTGTGCGGTCGCTATCTGGTGCGCGCCGTCCACGACGCCAGCGATCGCGAAGCGCGCGAGGGCCTGATGTGGGCCGCGACGCTGGCCGGCGTGGCGTTTGGCAATGCCGGCGTGCACGTGCCGCATGCCATGGCCTATGCCGTCGCTGGGCTGGTCAAAGACTTCCGCATGCCCGGCTACCCCGATGACGATCCGCTGATCCCGCACGGTGTATCGGTGGTGGTGAATGCTCCGTCGGTGTTCCGCTGGACAGCGCAGGCCCATCCCGATCGGCACCTGGAAGCGGCGGGGCTGTTGGGTCCGGATCTTCGTTCGCGAAATGCTGCCGACGCCGCCGATGCGGGGTCGCTGCTGTCCGCTGCACTGGTCCGCTTGATGGCCGATGCGAAGGTTCCGCTGCACCTGCGGGCCCTGGGCTATGGCGATGCCGACATTCCGGCGCTGGTCGCTGGCACCTGCGTGCAGCGTCGCTTGCTGGACAATGCTCCCCTGCCGACGGCAGAGGCGGAACTATCGATGCTGTTTGGCCGCGCCCTGCAGGAAGGTGCCGCATGAGCGATCGACCGTCGCCCCCGCCCCGTGACGCGTATCCGTATCACCTGCCGATCCAGACACGCTGGATGGACAACGATGTCTATGGCCACGTCAACAACGTCGTCTATTACGCGTACTTCGACACCGTGATCAACCGCTGGCTGATTGAACAAGGGGGCCTGGACATCCACGGCGGCCCCGTCATCGGCCTGTGCGTCGAGTCGATGTGTCGCTATCTGGCACCGACAGCCTATCCGGCAGATCTGGAAGGCGGGCTGCGCGTCACATCGATCGGTCGATCCAGCGTGCGCTACGAGCTTGGCATTTTCCATCGGCAAACCGGCGAGCCGCTGGCCTTTGGCCACTTCGTGCACGTCTTCGTCGATCGGAAAGACCGCCGCGCCACGCCAATTCCCGATCCGCTGCGCAGCGCCCTGCAGCGACTTTTGGAACCGGGCACCAAAGCCTGATCGAAGCGCGCGTTCGATAGGCAGGGGCTCGACGGCAGCATGGGTGGGCAGCGCAGTAAAAAGCTGCACACCTAAGGGGTCGCCAAGCGGCGTCGGGCGGCCGTAGGATGCCGACCCATGCGCGCCCTTCGACAACATCAGCTAATCGGCCCGGCTGGTCTTCAGCTTGACGAGCTTCCCATTCCAACCCCGCAAAGCGGCGAGCTTCTGATCGACGTGAAGGCCGCCGCCATCAACTTTCCCGATGTCTTGCTGTCGCACGGCAAGTACCAGTTTCGCCCGACGCCTCCCTTCATCCCCGGGGGCGAGCTTGCTGGCATCGTGCGCGCCGTCGGCCCCGGCGTCACAGACTTTTCCGTCGGCGATCGCGTCGCGTCCTGGATGATCCACGGCGCGTTTGCGGAACAGGTTTGCGTGCCAGCCGCCGGCACGGTGCGGCTGCCGACTGCGATCCCGTTTGAGGTCGGGGCGGCGACCCTGGTGACCTATGCGACGACGATGCACGCGCTGGTTGATCGCGCGGCGCTGCGGGCCGGCCAGACGCTTCTGGTCTTGGGTGCCGCCGGGGGCGTGGGCCTGGCCGCCGTCGAGCTAGGCAAGGCGCTGGGTGCTCGCGTCCTGGCCGCTGCATCCAGCGACGACAAAATCGCCGTCTGTCAGCAGCACGGGGCGGACGCCGGCATCGTCTACAGCCGCGAAGACCTGCGCACCCGCGTCAAGGAACTGACGCAAGGCGAAGGGGTCGATGTCGTCTACGATCCCGTCGGGGGGCCCTATGCCGAACCCGCGCTGCGCTCGATCGCCTGGGAAGGTCGCTATCTGGTGGTCGGCTTCGCGGCGGGCGAGATTCCCAAGATTCCGCTGAACCTGACGCTGCTCAAGGGCTGCCAGATCGTCGGCGTGTTCTGGGGCGCCTTCGCGCAGCGCAGCCCCGACAAGAACCGCGCGCACGCCACCCGCATCTTTGAATGGATCGAAGCCGGCACGCTGCGCCCGCACATCGATCGCGTGCTGCCCTTTGCGCGGGCGCAAGAGGGGCTTGAGCTTCTGGCCGCGCGAAAGGTCAAGGGCAAGGTCGTCCTGATTCCCCAGTGACGCGTCTCCCCGTGGCGGCGGATCGACGTCAGCCACGCGGGGCTCTGCCTTCCACGCTGCGGGATGCAAGGAGATCGCGGCAGCCCCCTGCGCAGCACGCATCCACCCGACGGTCGATCGCCGCCACCGATGCCGAACGAAACGCACGCGAACCTTGGCCCAAGCGTCCGCCCCGTGGGTTTGTTTGATAAGCTCCGCGCCGCGCGACGCCCCCCTCGCGCGATCTCGCCATGCAACATCAGCCCCTCGACACCCGCCCGTCTGGATCCCCGGCCACCGCGTCACCCTCCCGGCTGCCGGCCTTCGTTCCCCCCACCACGCCGACGGCCCTGCGCGACGCGCTGCGGGACGCGCTTCTGATTGCGCTTCTGACATCGCCGGTGTGGGTCTATTTCATCTTGTCCGCCCGCTTTTATGAACTAGACGATGCCCTGATTTATACGCGATACATCAGGAACTATCTGGATCACGGACAATTGGTATACAATCTAGGAGAGCGTTTTAACGGCCTAACCTCACCTCTGTTTACTTTGCTATCGGTTGCCGCCGCGCGGCTGTACCCTACCCTGCCCGTATCAGTGAATCTTCTTTGCGGCACGTTCCTGCTGGCTGCGTCCGTCGCTTTGCACATCGCGATTGCCACGGCGTTCGGGCGAATGGTTGCGCTTTTGACCCTTCCGATGATTCTGTTTTCCGCCTATTTTTATTACTGCACAGGGATGGAGACATCGCTGTTTATGTTCCTAATTTCGCTGTCCATTTGCCTTTGGCAGCGACAGCGCTGGACCGCCTTGGCCGTCAGTCTGGGTCTGCTTCTGGTCACGCGCAACGAAGGCGTCTTCCTGGCGCTGGCGGTTGCCGGTCTGTACGTTCGACAGCACGGCTTTGCGTCGCTGTGGTCGCGGCGCGTGCTGCTGCTGCCGCTTTCCCTGCCGACCCTTTTGGTGATGGGCTGGAACCGAGGCTATTACGGCCAAAGCCGCCCGCATACCGCGTTTGCCAAGTTTGGTCAGGGGCTGTCCGGCTTCTGGGGCGACTGGCCCTGGGCCTTCCTGAGCGTCGGCTACCACGTGTCCCTGGTCTGGAACAACCGGTACTGGCTGCTTCTGGGGGTGCTGCTGGCCGTCGCGGCCGCCGTGGTCTACACCCGCAGGACCCGCCTGACGCAAATCGGCCTGGCCTTCTTGGTCCCGTATGTCTCGGTCTTTATCCTTCTAAATGTCCCCAACTATCACTGGTATTATGCGCCATTTTATATGTTCCTTTTCGCCTACTGCGGCGTCGCCCTAAGTCTGCTTCTGCAGAAGGCCAGCCAGCATCCCAAACCGGCGCTGCGCAGACCGCTGCAGCTAACCAGCGCAGCCGCGATCGCCGTCGTGGTCCTGTGCTTTGGTTGGCATCGCTATCAGATCAACGATCAGCTGCGATCGAGCATCCCGTATAAGACAATTGGCCTGTTCTTACGTGCCAACACCGCGCCCTCTGATACCGTTGCGGCGGCCGAGATCGGAACCCTGGGTTGGTACAGCCAGCGCACAATCATCGATATCTTGGGACTGGTGACACCCGGCAACGCACAGGCGATTGCAAAGCGCGATGTCCAAAGCTGGCTACCGCGCTATCGCCCCAACTATGTAGTCGTCCACCAGCCGATGGCGTCGTTCGAGTCCGCCATGCAAGCCGCCGAAGAACGCGGCGACTATGTCGAAGTCACCGGCGACCTGCCAGCCGGCTTCCGCGTCCTGCGCCGTCGCGACACACAGCCGGTGACCACCGCGCAGCCGTAGCCCGACTGGGTCGCCTACCAGTATCCCCGGGGGATCACTGCCAGCGACTCCTGCGGGCTCTGGCAGCCTTCCGCAGCGACGGTCGATGCGATGCAAGCGCACCGTACTTGGTGGCCTGCAGCTCGTCGTCCCTTGTGGGCGCAGCGGAGTCGATGGCAGCGAGGCGCTCAGCCCCGTGAAGTGAGCCAGCCGTAGCAAACCGCGTCGACGCTCAGACGCCCCCCTTCGTTTGCAGCTGAGGGACCGCCCGTGACCTTTTTTCGAGACGTCCTTGGCATGAAAGAAGTGTCACGGAACGCGGGGCCCCGCGGGTCACAGTACGTCCTGGAATTGGGGGGCCCAGCGTCGACGCGGTATTGCGAAGCGGGGCTACAGGCAGCGGCCAGTGCCGTTGCAGGACTGCGCGGTGCCGCAGGCCGTGCCGAAGGCAGCGAAGCGAGCCGGGCACGAGGTGCGCACGCCGTCGCAGACATCCGCCGGGTCGCAGGCCAAGTGGATGCCGGTGCCCGCTGCCTTGCAGACGGTGCCGGCCGCCTTCTTCATGTCGGCAGGGCAGGCAGTGCTGCTGCCGTCGCAGACCTCTTGCTGGTCGCAGACGCCGGCGGCGCTACGGCAGACGGTGCCGTTCATCTTCTTCATGTCGGCGGGGCAGCTGTTGCCATCGCCCGGGCAAAGCTCGGCCTGGTCGCAAGGACCGGCGGCGCCGCGGCAGACGAAGCTGGCTGGCTGCTTGGCATCGGCCGGGCAGGCCGCCGCAGTCCCATCGCAGGTCTCGGCCACGTCGCAGATCCCGCCCGCGGCCCGACACTCAAAGCCCATCGGGCGCTTCATGTCGGCAGGACAGGCCGAGCTTGTGCCGTCGCAGGTCTCGGCGATATCACAGCCGCCACCGGCGACACGACAGGTCTGGCCGCTCTTGCGCAGGCCGCAGGTGCCAGACGCGCTGCCGTCGACCTTATTGGCCATCGCGCAGGCGTTGCAGCCTTCGGTGCAGGCCGTCATGCAGCACACGCCGTCGGCGCAGAAGCCGCTGCCGCACTCGCCGCCTACGGTGCAGGGCTCGCCGTTGGGCTTGGTTTCCAGGGCGCCGCTGTCACAGGCGACCGTGCTGCGGGGAAAGCCTCGCTGATCTTTGCCGCTGACCGGGGGGTCGGTGCAGAAATTTATGTTGCCGGCGTTTTCGGCGATGCTGCCCGGCAACAGAGCCATCGTCGGGGTCGGGCCACCGTTTTGCGCCAGGGGACCCAGCATCGGGTCGCCGACGGTGACTGGCCCGGCCAGGTGGCTGGCACCGCCAACCGTGATGACGTCGCTTTCGACGATGTTGGCGCCGCCGGCGCTGATCGTGGCCGTACCGGCCGCCTGGTTGACGGTCACGTCCCCGACAGGCATCGGCGTACCGGCCAGATCCATGCTGTCGGCCCAGATGCTCGTCCGTGCGGTGGCCGAGGCAGTAGCCATGGCAGATCCGTCGGTCGTCTTGCCCAACGAAAGAACGTACAGCGCGCCACCGGCACCGGTTCCCGTGCTGCTGGTGCGGTTGGATGCCAGGGTTGACGCAATGATGCGCGGGGCGCAGTTCAGACAGAAGACGCCGCCGCCCAGGCCGGCTGCAGCACCGGTGCCGGCCGCGCCCGTGCCTGCGATCGCTTGGTTACCAGCGACGGTCGAGTTGTACATTTCGAGCTGGCCGTACATGACGAACACGGCACCGCCCAGGCCTGCTCCAGCGCCGCCATGTTGCGTGCTGGCCGTGCCTCCGCCGAACAGCGACCGGCCCTTGGTGCCCTCACTGGCGTAGCCGCCGCCGCCGCCGCCAAAGCCACCGAAGCCGCCGTACAGGCCGGCCCCGCCGCCGCCGAAGCCACCGCCGCCGCCGGCACCGTTGGTGCCGCCGCTGCCGCCGCCACCACCACCAG
>JAYRFD010000527.1:0-7100 GCA_041908565.1 Polyangia bacterium
GCTGCGCGCGCGCTGGACGAAGCGGTTGCCCATGTTCGTCGTCGACAGCAGTTTGGTCAGCCGCTGGCCAGCTTCCAAGCCACGCAGCTACGCGTGGCAGAAATGGCGACCGATCTTCGCGCGGCCGCCTTGCTGGTTTGGCACGCAGCCCAGACGCTGGATCAGCCGGCATCGATTGCACCGACGGAAACACCGTCCCGCCCACATGCCGAGCCTGCCAGCATCGAAAGCGCCATGGCCAAGCTGTTTGCGACCGAGACCGCCCAGCGCGTCGTCGACCAGGCCCTGCAATTGCACGGCGGCAGCGGTCTGCTTTCGGGCAGCGTGATCGAGCGCCTGTACCGCGACGTGCGGGCCCTGCGCATCTACGAAGGCACCAGCGAAATTCAGAAGCTGATCATCGCGCGATCCGTGCTGTCGTAGCGCGCTGCCGATGCAGCAGCGCGACCGCTGCAGACTCACGTGCGAGGATCGTTTTCCGTCGGGAAAATGGCCTCGGCTTGCGCGGGGCGGGATCCTCGCAGGTCTTCTCAATCCGCCAAGTCTGTCGTGGGTGCGTGCGCTGGATCGCGGTCGGTCCCGCTCGATCGAGAGCGAGCGCCCGTAAGCGCGGTGGATCGCGTCCTAGCGACCGCTCTGCGTCAGCGCGGCGAACGGATCGGTGCCGGGTTCTAGCTCGGAAAGCGTGCTGGCTCCGGCGATGTCGGTCAGACGCAGATTGAACAGCGGCATGTGATGTTCGCTGGCCACCCAAGCCCCCGTCGACAGCGCCGACCATCCTTCCCACGAACTTTCAATGCCTTTGATCGGAATGATCGACACCCACATGCGCCAAGCGCGCGGTCGACCGTTGTCGTCGAGCAGCCACAGGTACGCATCGCCCGGGGTCAGTCCGCCACCGCCATAGGTAATCAGCAGCGCCTGCGTCCCGTCGGGCTGCGTCACCAGCTTGCGCTGGACGCCGTCGTCGAACAGCTTGACCAGCGGATTCAGCCAGAACGAGTCATTGATCCAGTGCGCATAGGCCTTGGCCAAAAGCTTCTGTTCCTGCTCCCCGCCGACCTGCTTGTCGCCGACGTAGGCCAGGCCATTTTTCGTCGTCAGGTTCAAAAGGACGCGCTTGTCGCCGCCCCAAATCACACGAGCCAACATGCGCTGGCGATCCCACAGGTGACGGTTGCGACCGCCGAAGTGCCAGCGTACGGCGCCGGTCCGGGCCCACGCTTCTTTGTTGATGACGTTCTCGATCGAGTGCGCCAGAGCGTCGGCTCGCGGCCCGGTCTCTCCGTCGGGGCGGGGCTTGCTAAGCAGGGCACACGACGCAACGCTGGCGATGACGATCAAAAGCAGCAGCGTGGCCACACCGATGCCGATGCGTCGCAGCCACGATCGCGAAGACGGCGCGGTGTTCATTTGCCGGCGTCCTCGCGCGAGCCACCGCCGTTCGGCCCGCTGATCTTCAGCGGCTGCCCCAGACGGCGCTTCAAGGCGTCGGCCACCACGGGCGGAACCATGCTGGATACGTCGCCGCCAAACTGCGCCACTTCCTTGATCAGCGACGAGCTGACATAGAAGTGCTCTTCGGCCGTCATCATAAAGACGGTCTCGATGCTGGGGGCCAGACGATGATTCATGTGCGCCAGCTGAAATTCAAACTCGAAGTCAGCGACGGCGCGCAGGCCACGAACCACGCAATGGGCACCGCGCTTCTGCACGTAGTGAATCAACAAGCCGCTTAGCGAATCGACTTCCAGTCGGCTGGAATCGGCCGCGGGTAGCGACGCGGCGGCCGCGTCCAGGATCTGACTGCGGCGCTCTTCCACGGAAAACAGCGGACGCTTTCGCACGTTGTCGGCCAGCGCGATGATCACGCGATCGAACAGGCGCAGCGATCGCTGCAAGATGTCCAGATGACCATTGGTGATGGGATCAAAGGATCCCGGATAGACGGCAAGGCGAGCGGTCATGGGCCCTCCGTGGGCTGCGCTTGTAACGACACCTTGGAAAAAAACAGCAGAGCGGTATCGCCGTATCGACGACGATCCACAAGCTGAAGCTGTGACTGAAGAGCGGGCTGTTCCACGGCCTGCGCCAAGGCATCGGCATCGCGGGCGGCCCGTTCGAACACCAGGACTGCGTCGTCGGACAGAAGCGGTCCCCGCGCAAGCTGGATCAGCAGCCGGGCGGGCTCTTCACTGGCATACGGTGGGTCGGCAAACACCCACGAAAACGGAGCGCGCCCCTTGCCGGCAAGCTGCGGCAGCAGCGACAGGACGGGACCGCAACAAACAGTGCTTCGCGAAGCAAGTCCCAGGCTGTGCAGGTTGTCGCGGATCTGGCGACAGACCCGCGCATCCGAGTCGACAAACAGCGCGTGATCGGCCCCGCGCGATAGCGCTTCGATGCCCAGGGCGCCGCTGCCCGCATACAGATCCAAGACGTGTGCCCCGTCGGGAGGCGGTCCCAGAATATTGAACAGCGCTTCGCGCACGCGGTCGGCGGTCGGTCGGGTACCAAGACCGGCTGGCGCGCGCAGCCTGCGGCCGCCTAGCTCTCCCGCGATCACTCGCAGCATGGGCGCTGGACGTTAACCGCGAATGGCATCCACAAGGATCGAGGGCAGCTTCAGGAAGCTTGGCTCGTTTTCGAAGTCGACCATCTTTTCAGCCACGCGGTGCGAGCGTCGGTTGGTGACAAACCAGGGCGGCTTGGGAAACACGGTCAGCGGCCCGCGCAGGACGGCCTTTTCGATGCCTTCGATCATCGGCGTGTTGTGCACGAAGCCGATGCCGCTCTGCACGTCCTTCAGGGTTCCGCTGACGTGCCCGCCCCACGGCGGCGTCATGGCGCCATAGGCGACAGCAGGCCAGTGGTTGATGGCGACCACGCCATAGCGAAGCTCGTCGACGACGGCGTCCAAGGTGCTGCGCACTTCGCTGCTGGCTTCAGTGCGCGGATGAATGATCAGGCTGCAGCTCAGCGTGCCCCACAGTGTGTCGTTGCTGAACTTGCCAGCGGCGCGCAAGAACGCGGCGGGATCCCGCTCGGGCAGCGCAACTTCGCTGAGGATGCTGCAGAACGGCTCGGTGCTCCACAGCGGATCTTTCACCTTGGCGTCCAGCCCGCGGATCAACGTCCACGGCAGCTTGTTCGGCTCTTGCTGGCCCAGGCGAGCCACCTGTTCACGCCCCTTGGTCAGCGTCTCGTAGCGATCGTTGGCGCCGGGGTAATAGGCGACGCGCGTCGGGATGCCGGACAAGATGTCGCGCAGGTGCGTCATGAAGGCTTCGCGCTGCGGCCAGCCTTCTGACAGCACCAGTACCTTGGCGGCGTTGCAGTTGAACGACGCGTTGTTGACCATCTGGCTCGCGACGTTTTCGGCGACGAAGCGCAGCTCACTGGCGCTGTACTCACCAGGCACCAGCATGACCGGCGTCACGCAGCCAAGCTCGCTGGTGATCTGCTTTTTCAGCAAAGGATCATCGTTGGCCATGCGCCGCTCGCGCTCGGGACCTGGAGGGCCCCACACGATCAAGTCGTGCGTGCGATCCGAGCCGGTGATGTGGATGTCTTCGATCAGCGGGTGATACGACAGATACGATCCGACGTCGGCGCCGCCGTAGCAGAACTGCAGGTAGCCGCGTTCGACCAGCGGCAAGAAGGCCTGTTCGAAGAAGGGCCCCAGATACTCATTTACGGGGTTGAGCTTCACCATGCAGACCTTGCCCTCGACGATCAGCTTGTGTAGGGCGTCGGTCGGTGGGATCGATGCGACGTTGCCGGCCCCCAAGATCAGCGAGATGCCGGGGTGCGCGTTCTTGTTGCTGTAGTGCGAGGCTTGGCGCTCCCGAACGGTCAGCTCCGTCAGGCCGCGCTGGATGCGCAGGTTGCAGCTGAAGCCGCCAAACATCGCCTTGTCGATCGACTCGTACGGGAAGACTTGGACTTCGGTGCGGCCATCCCAGCCCGTGCGAAAGGCCCCCCCGGGAAGCTGCGGCTTGCCCAGGCGATGGATCTCTTCCAGCGCGCCGATGAACAGGCGAAGGGCGCGCATCGTGACCATCGGACCGCCAAGCCATTCCTCGCTGGCGGCCGGGCTGTTGATGTCATGTCCCTTGGCCTTGCAGGCGGCTTCGACCCAGGCCCGCGCGACGCGACGCAGGTGCGGCATGCAGGCCCGCAGCAGGGCGGCCCTCTCGCTGGCTCCCAGCTTTACAAACGCCGGGGCTTTTTCGCTGAGCAGGGCAAGCGAGCGATCCAGCTGAGCCTGCGAGGTTGCAGTGCGGCTCTGGGCACTGCCACTCATTTCCATCGAAGCTGAGTTCATACAGGCACGCTATCAACCCACAGGCGCCTCCGTCAACAGAGCGCCCGTCCCACCGCCGTCTGTGCCGGGCAGGCGGCAGGGAGAATCACAGCCCAAAAAGCAAACGGGCCGTGACGGTCATTGCCATCACAGCCCGTTCACTTTGTTCGAACACAGCGGCGGATTTAAAAGTAGCGCCGTGTGCTGCGAGACAGCCGCGCGTGCCTCATAAGAAGTAAGAGAGACCCGCGCGGCGAAACTAAGCCAAGTCAGGTTGTTGATTCGGGTATGAAGCAACCCATGTGCCAGGCCATGTCCGGGCCGGATGGGCGGGCCTTGACCGGGACAAATCGCCCCTATGGGCAGCTTCCCTGGGCTCTTTGGCGGCCACCTGCCCAGCCGCCTCCTTTGGCCTTTCTCTCACGACAGAGGGCTAAGTGCCGATGGAAGCGCTTGAAAAGGACAGGCTCGCATGGTACGCGGAGAAATCTTCCTAACATGCGTGGACCTGTGCAGACAGATTGGTCGGGCCCATCAAGCTGACATCAATGCCAGCCCAGTCCGCGCAACTCGCTACTTTTTTCACAGGCATGAGGAACCGTGCCGAACCTGCTTGTTATCAACGCGGACGGACCTGAGACCCGCGTCGCCCTGGTCGAAAACGGTCAGGTCGTAGAAATCTACATTGAGCGCCGTCGCGAGCGCGGCATCGTCGGCAACATCTACAAAGGCAAGGTCCTGCGTGTTCTGCCTGGCATGCAGGCGGCCTTCGTCGACATTGGCACCGACAAGGCTGCGTTCTTGTACGTCGCAGACGTGCGCGGCTCGCCCGAGGATGTCAAAGACCTCTTCGTCGATGAAGAGGACGAATCGCGCGACCGCCGCGGGGGCGACCGGGATCGCGAGCGTGACCGCGACGGTGAAGAGCGATCGAGCCGCGACTCGCGCATCGAAGATCTTCTGCGGCCCAACCAAGAGATCCTGCTGCAAGTCGCCAAGGCCCCCATCGGCACCAAAGGATCGCGGGCGACTTCCTATATCTCGCTGCCGGGCCGCAACCTTGTGTTCATGCCGACCGTCGACCACGTCGGCATTTCGCGACGCATCGGTTCGGAACGCGAGCGCAAGCGGCTGCGCAGCATCGTCGATTCGATGCGGCCGCCGGGCACCGGATTTATTGTCCGCACCGTCGCAGAAGGCGTACTGGAAGCCGAGCTTCGCGCCGACATGGAATTCCTGATCAAGCTGTGGAATTCCATCCTCAAGAAGTCTGAGACGGCCAAGGCTCCGTCGCTGATCTACAACGATCTCGACCTGCTCTTGCGCACGGTTCGCGACCTGTTCACCGGCGACATCGACAAGCTGATCATCGACAGCAAGTCGGAATACGAGCGCCTGCTGAAGTTCACCGGCGCCTTCATGCCGGAGTATGTTTCGAAGATCGATCTGTACGACAAGAGCGAGCCCATCTTCGATGCATACGGCATCGAGATGGAGTTGGATCGCGCGCTTGAACGAAAGGTCTTCCTGAAGTCCGGCGGCTCGCTGGTGATCGACCAAGGCGAGGCGCTGACCGCCATCGACGTCAACACCGGACGCTTCGTCGGCAAGCGCAACCTGGAAGAGACCATTACCAAGACGAACCTGGAGGCCTGCAAAGAAGTCGCCGACCAGCTTCGTCTGCGCAACATCGGCGGCATCATCATCATCGACTTCATCGACATGGATCGAGAGTCGAACCAAGACAAGGTGATGAAGGCCTTCGCCGAGTCGGTGCGACCGGATCGCGCCAAGACCAACGTCACCAAGATCTCGGAACTGGGCCTGGTCGAGATGACGCGCAAGCGCACGCGCGAATCGCTGGGCCGCATGCAGACCGAGCCCTGCTTTTACTGCGACGGCAAAGGCTATCTGAAGTCGAAGACCACGGTCTGTTATGAAGTGCTGCGGCAGATTCGTCGTGAAGGCCACCTGCACGCCGACGAGACGCTAATTGTCAGCGTCCATCCCGAGATCGCCGAGCTTCTGGCGACATCGGATCACGAGTTCTTGGAAGATCTGGAAAAGCGGCTGCAGAAGAAGATCCAGATTCGTCCTCGCGACCGCTTCCACATGGAGCACTTCGAGATCCGCGGTGCGTCGGTGGGCGGTGGATCCGATGGGCGCGGCGGAGGCGGAACGAAGGGATCGAAGGAAGACCGAGGCCCCGAGGGCCGCAGCGATGCGCGCGGACGCGACGACAACAATCGCGAGCGTGGACGCGACGAAAATCGCGAGCGCGGGCGCGACGAAAATCGCGAGCGCGGGCGCGACGACAACAATCGTGAGCGCGGGCGCGACGACAACAATCGTGAGCGCGGGCGCGACGAAAATCGCGAGCGTGGACGCGACGACAACAATCGCGAGCGTGGACGCGACGAAAATCGCGAGCGCGGGCGCGACGACAACAATCGCGAGCGTGGACGCGACGAAAATCGCGGACGGGAAGATCGACGCGAGCGCCGCGAAGAGAGCCGCCAGCCACGAGAGCCGCGCGCTCCACGTGAAGAGAAGCCGTCGGTCCCTGCCGCTGAGCCTGCCGTCGAACCGCCGACAGAGCCGGTGCCCTCAAGCGCTGTGGATTCGGCGGACTAAGTCCGCCTGGACCGATCGTCTCGCGATCTTTCCATGCGGACTTAAGGGCGAGGTTCGCCCGAGGCTGGCGACGGTAGTGTGCCGCGCGGTGCCGGTGGCAGTAGATCGGGCAGCGGCGGGCAGCTGAGGTCGCGAACCCGCGCCAGGTGTAGCTCGGCAC
>JAYRFD010000528.1:0-1766 GCA_041908565.1 Polyangia bacterium
GACCAGCCAGATCGGCGGCGACTTCGATGCTGGATTGATCCGCGGCGGCTGCGCGGCACCTGCGGCCAGACCCGACAGCGTGGCTTCGACCTCGGCCATCGACGGACGCTGCGCCGCAAGCTTATCGAGCATCTGCATAATCAGGGCAGCGAGTGTGGCGCCGGATGAATGGCCCAGTTCGGGTACGGCTTGCTGTATCGCGCGCGGTCGCTTCTGCACATGCGCGAACAGCCAGCCCATCGGCTCCTGCGGTACGGGATACGGCGACTCGCCGCTTAGCAGCTCGTACAGAATCAGGCCCAGCGAATAGACATCGCTACGGTCGTCGAGCTCCGATGTTCCCTCGCACTGCTCGGGTGACATGTAGCGCGGCGTGCCGAGGATCTGCCCCGACTGTGTGCTCGGCGTCGCCGCTCCAGCCGCCGAGGTCGCCGCCGTATCGCGCAGCTTGGCGATGCCGAAGTCCAGCACCTTCACCCGTTGTCCTCCCGGCGCTTCCGGATCGGCGACTACAAACAGGTTGCTCGGCTTCAAGTCACGGTGCAGCACACCCGCGCGGTGGATGCAGGCCAACGCCGATGCGGCCTGTCGACCCAGCATGATGACCTCGGACGCGCTCAGCTTGCCGCCGTGCTTGCGAACATAGTCGGGCAGCGGCTGGCCTTGCAGGTACTCCAGCTCCAGGTACAGCGTGCCATCGGGCAGAGAGCCGCAGTCCTGCAACTTCACCAGGCTCGCATGGTCCAGGCGCGACAGCAGCTTGGCTTCCTGATGAAAGCGCGCGACCGCGTCCTTGTCGGCGTGTGCGTCGCGCAGGATCTTGATCGCGACCTGCAAGTCGACTTTGTTGTGCTGCGCGCGAAACACTGCGCCCATGCCACCTGTGCCAACCAGCTCGACGATCTTGAACGAGCCAAGCTCGGTTCCGATGTAGCGCTGGGCAAGGGCTTCGGCGGTGCTCATGGCAGGGGCTCGCTCATACAATCGCGGGGCGGGTCGAACTGCAAGACCGGACGTAGATAGATCTTCAGCGCAGCTTCCCCCGGCAACGCCGACACCGTGGCCCCGGCATAGCGGATGCAACCGGCGGCATCGACGGCCACGGCCACGATCTGCTGATGCTCGGGATGGGTGAGGGTTCGCGTCTGAATCTGCAGACCCGGCGTAGCTCCAAGCGCGACGGCTTGTCTCTGGGGTGACTGCAAAGTCCTGCACAAGCGCGTGCAGCGATTCATCGCCGAATCCCACTGCAGCCCGATCAAGACCAGACATGCGAGCCACACGCCGATCACGGCTGCTGCCTGCGGCATCAAGTACGTCCTTGGCATCGTGTCTTCCTCGCAAGACCAGCGCAGGTGCAGCGCCCTCACTTGCTCGTCGTGGCAGGGGCTGGGGTCGGCTTACCAGCAGGCTTCGCGGCCGGTTCTGCCACCACATCCAGCAGGGCTGTATCGGTCGACCAAGTGCCGATCGCCACCGGTACGACCTGGCTGCGCAGCAGGCCGCCGCTCAGTGCCTCCAGCAAGAGATCACCCAACGGATGTCGGTTCGCGCGCTGCCGCAGCGAGTCGCCGCGCGCTGCCAGCTCATCGGCGCGCAGCGTGCTCGCGTCTTGCACCAGCGAGCTGAAGTCCGTCGGCTCCAGCGTCGCAATCGCCTTCAGCGTCCAGCCACCGAGCGGCGCCTCGGACTCAAAGACATACGGCAGGCCGATCAGGCGCGGCTTCGCATCCGCGGCAATGCGGGCATCGCCCGGTCGATCCGCC
>JAYRFD010000529.1:0-5849 GCA_041908565.1 Polyangia bacterium
TCCGGCCCATCCCGCCCACCTGTGGCTGCGCGGCCAAGCCCTGTATCGAACGTATCGCTTCGCCGACGCGCGCCCCTATTTCGAAAAAGCCGCGCTGTTGCTGCCAAACGATCCCAACCTGCTTGCGATGCTGGCTAAGGTGCGCGGCTTGACGGGCGACGCTCAGGCGGCGCTGGCCGCGGCCGATCGCCTGTTGGTGCTGGATCCAGAGTCCGAAGATGCGCACCACCAGCGCATGCTGGCCCTGCGTGAACTCGGTCGCTGGCGCGACAGCGAAGAGGCCGAGCGCAGCTTCCTTTACCACCGCCGCCCCGTCGAGCAAGACCAAGATCTGCGCCAGCGCTTCCGCGCCCTGGATCCTGCCCGCAGCCAGGAAGACGCGCTGGCCCATACACACGATCTACGCCTGCCTTCCCATCCGTAACAGGCGCAAGAAATTAGCTACTGGATGACTGGGGTGCAGAAGCCGTCGATGCAGAACTCGCCGGCGCCGCACTTCGACGTGTCTGAGACCGTGCACGGGGCGCGGTCGATCTTTTCGACCCACTGCGCGATGCGGTTGTCGGTGTTGGGGTCTTGGAAGGGCAGCCAGATCGGCGGATAGCCGGGGTCCATTCCGGCGCTTAGCTTGGCGACGTCGACGGGAACCATCCAGACCTGGGCTCCCTTGGTTGGTCGCACGCCATAGGGACGGGCACTGGCAAAGGTCAGCCACATGATGGTGGCCCCTTTGAATTTGTGAACAAAGGGGCTCCACTTCGGCCACGAATTGCCTAGCACCGAATTGGTCGTGGCAAGGTCAACCGGCGTGCCTCCGCTGGCCGGCACAATCATCACGCGGGCCGTCGGAGCGTTGTATGACTCGCCGCTGGCCCGGTTGAATAGGATGAAGCGCCCGTCGGGAGAATACGCGGGATAGTAGTTGTTCGACCCGGCCGCTGGGACGATTTCAACGGGAGTGCCAAAGCCATCCTTGCCCATAAACGGCACCGTGAAAATGCCGGCGTTGCTGACTGACAGCGTCGGGCAAAGCAAAGGTGGGAAGCACGGAGTCCAGCTACCGCGGGCGAAGGCAACGCTTTTGCCGTCGGGGGATACGTCGGGCATGTTGGCGGGTGCGACCAGCGGCATCTTGCCCTGCACGGCTCCGGTCTCTCCGTCGCGGACAGTGAGGCCTCCGTATTCGTTGGTGATCAGCCACTGCCCATCGGGAGACCACGACTGGAAGTCGCTTCCACCCATGCCTGGCACCAGGCCGCCCACTTCAAACAGCTTGCCGCGCGAGGACACATCCAGCGATCGCATCGTGGCCGGCCCCGGAATGTTCATGCCGACGGCGATGCGCTTGCCGTTGCGCGAAAGAGCATGGCAGCCGACACAAAGCGCCCCGGCCCGCAGGCCGTTGTAGAACACCTCGGCCTTCTGAGCCCGCAGCCCAAAGTCGTACCGCATCAAGCCGCCCGCCGACGCCGCCCAGTAATAGATGCCGCCCAGCATGTCGTTCTGCGAAAACGACAGCTTGTTGGTGACCGACTGGCCGACGCCACCACCGGTCTTGCGAGTACCGCGAATGGTGATCTCGACCGTGCGGTTGCGCGAAGCGCTCGAGATCAGCTTCCACGTCGGCTCGTCCGGCTGGAAGACGCAGCCCGTGCCCACCGCTTTGCAGACGGCGTACATACGCAGGTTCAGGGTGTCGGTGACGATCTTGATCTCGAATAGATCGGCGTTGCGCGGCTGGAAGTGGAATTCCAGCAAGTTCAGGTTGGGCGGGATCAGCGCTCCGTCGGGTGGGTAGACAAAGTCCGGTGCCACCCCCGGATCCGGAGCGCCCCCAAAGCGCGTTGGCGCATCGGCCGGCACATCTGGTCCCAGCACCACGACGTCGGCGCGCAGCGTCAAGGTTGTCTCGCCAGTGTCGTCGCCCACGCGAGCCCGCACGGTGCTGCGCCCGGCCCCTCCAGGGCGATGCGCAAACACATTGCCCTGGAACGTTCCCAGCGCTTCGTCGTCGATGGTCACCACGGCCTGCGCGCTGACATCTTCGCGCCCTCGACGGACTTGATAGGGGATGGTCAGCGGCGACTTGCCGTCGACGACCATTTCCAGGTCGGCAGGCTGCAGGTACAGCGAACCGGGTCCACTTGCCGGGCGCTTGCCCCCAGGACCGTCGTCATCGATGTTGGCCAGTCGATCGTTGGCGCAGTCAAGGTGCAGCAGCATCCCCAACGCAACAAGCAGCACACTGCGACCGGCGGACAGGCGGGACAGAAAGAACGCGGGACGGGGCGGGGCAGACATCCGAGACCTCCCTTGGACGATGGGAACTGCGATGCGCAACGCGACGGCTGCGCCCACCGGCGGAAAACCCACCACGGCGGGAGATGCTGCAGGAAGCGGCAGTCTGTCACGTGGGCGCCGACGGCAGATCAGATCGGCTCGACGGGCCAAAGCCCGTTATAGCGAAACTGGGGCGGTGGGGAAATCGTCAAATCGAGCAGATTTTTGCTCAATTCCGCCCAATTTCGCCCAATTTCAGACTGACAATCCAACCGCCCAGCCAGCGACTCTGCCCACGACCGACCAACGACCAACGTCGACCGCAGGATGATGAGCGGCGAATGACAGGGCGGCGCAACGGGTCGCTGACAAGGTCCGCGAGCGGGTCGCGATGCGACGCACAGTTCTTTTGCCTGGGGACGTGGCAAGCGCTACCCTGCCGCGCATGTCTCTGCCTCGGCATTGGTTGTCCTTCGTCTTGGTGCTGACCGTCGTGGCCGGCTGCCCCCGCCGCTTTGATCCGCGGGCCAACGAAGTTCACTCGCAAAACCCGCAAGCGGATGCGGAATACCGCACGGCGCAGCGTCAAATCGAACGGGGTGACTGGGACGCGGCCAAGGCGGCCCTGCAGCACATCCAGGCAAGCTACCCGCCAAGCGAACCCCTCGTGGGCTGGGCTCGTTTGCAGGAAGCGCGCATCGCCCGCGCCCAGCAGCAATATTCGCGAGCGCGCGAGCTTGTGCAGCCCCTGTCAGAGACCGGCACCGACGAGGCCCTCCGCAGCGCCGCTCGCTTTGAGCTGGGCCTGGTGGCCCACCGTCTGCGCGATTTGCCGCTTGCAATTCGCTTGCTGGCGGCCTTTTCGAATCAAATTGTCGACGGGGATGACGCGACCGAGCTGCACGCAGTATTGGCCGACTGCTATCAAGCGAACCACCAAGCGCGCGAGGCGCTGCAGGAATACGAGCTGTTCTTCCGTCGAGCTCGCCCCACCGAGCAGGCCTACATTCGCAGCCAGGTGCCGGCGCTTCTGGACCAAGTAAGCAGCGCCGAAGCACAAGACGCCCGCAGTCGCTTCGGCCTGGCAGGGGCGGGCCGCGATGAGCGGATCTCGACGGGAAGCGGCCTGCGCATTGGCATGGCCCTGCCCTTGTCAGGCAAGGATCGCGCCATCGGCGAGCGCGTCTTGCGCGGTGCCCGCTGGGCGGCACGCAGCGGTTTGTCCTCGGGTCCGACGGGCAGTGCGCCCCCCCCAGCCCGCGCGCTTGCGGTCGACTTGGTGGTTCGCGACACCGGCAGCTCGCCAGATACCGCTGCAAGGGTGGTGTCCGAGCTGGCTGCCGAGGGCGTACAAGTCCTGGTTGCATCGCCAGCCCGCGCCGAGGACGCAGCCCTTGTACGAGCAGCTGTCGCACAGCGCTTGCTGACCTTGCGGCTGGCAACGCCCGTCGCTGCGAATCCCGCAGCTGAAGCGTCCGGCTTCTTCCTTTTGCACAGCAACGAAGCACGCGCGCAGCGACTGGCGGCTGAGCTTCGAGCGTCCGGACTGAGCTCGGTCGCAACCCTGGCGCCCGCCAGCACCTATGGCCAGACCATGACCAAGGCCTTTGTCGATGCGCTGCAGGGAAGCAGCGTCAAGGTGCTGGGTCAGCTGACCTTCCCTGCCAATGCGACGACCTTTACCGCGCAGGCCAAGCAGCTTTTGGAACTGGGCCCGCAGGCTCTGTTTGTACCGGTGACCGCCACGCAGCTTGAGCTTGTGGCCGGCCAGCTTGCGGCGCTTGGTGCGCTTTCCACGCAGCGCGTGCAAGCGAAAGAAAACGAGCCGCCGATTCGCTTGGTGCTGTCCATGGCGGAAGGTCTGTCGGCGCGCTTGCTGAACACCGCCGGGCGATATCTGCAGGGCGCAGTGCTGGCTCCGGTGGCGTTGGCAGGGCTGCCCACGAGCGGTATCGAGAGCCACTTCGCTGGGTATGCTGCCGACGGTGGCGGTGAACCGGGCGTAGTCGATGCCATCGGCTTCGACGCGATTCAAACGCTGCGCGCTGCCTGCTCTGCCCAAAATGCGAAAAGCGACACCTGCACGCACGATCAGCTGGCAGCCACCCTGCCCTTGCTGCAGCTGGAAGGAACGACGGGCACCATCGCCTTTCTGCCCCAAGGCCCGCGTCGCGGACAGCCGGTTCTGGTGCGGGTGGAAGGCAGCGCAGTGCGGGTGCTGCGATGAGCCAGCCCAGCACGCGCACGCCGCTTTCTGCGCGGCAGCCGATTGGCGTCTTTGACTCGGGCGTCGGCGGTCTGACCGTCGCCAAAGCCGTGATGGCCAAGCTGCCGCACGAACGATTGGTGTACCTGGGCGACACCGCTCGCGTGCCGTATGGCAGTCGAAGCCAATCGACGGTATTGCGTTATTCGCGAAATGCCGCGCGCTTCCTGCTGAAGCACTCAGTGAAGCTGGTCTTGATCGCGTGCAACACCGCGTCGGCCGCCGCGCTGGATGTCCTTCACGATGAACTTCCCGTCGGTGTGCTCGGCGCCGTCGAGCCTGGAGCGGCCGCCGCCGTCGCGGCGACACGGTCTGGCGCCATCGGAGTCATCGGCACCTTGGCCACCGTTCGATCGGGCGCATACGAACGCGCCATCAAGCGCCTGCAGTCCAGCAACGTGTCGCGCATCGATGCCCTGGCCTGCCCGCTGCTGGTGCCGGTGGTCGAAGAAGGCTGGACCGACGCCGACGATGCGGTCAGCCAGCTTGTGCTGCGCCGTTACCTGCAGGACCTGCGCCAGAAATCGCCGGATCTGGACACCCTGGTCCTGGGCTGCACGCACTATCCCCTTTTGCGCCCCGCAATCGCCCGCGTCGTCGACGAGCTGTGGTCGCATCCGGTCACGCTGGTCGATTCGGCCCAGGCCATGGCCGAAGCCACGCAGCAGATCTTGGGGCGCGAAGGCTTGCTGGCTGAACCCAGCTCTGCGCAGACCGCAGAGTCGCGCCTGACTTGCTATGTCACCGACGAAGCGCGCGTCGCGGAAGTTGGATCGCGCTTCTTGGGACACCCACTGGGGACCGTCCAGCTGGTCGACCTGTAACCGTCGGCAGCCGAGCGCGCCCCGTTCCCCGTCCTTCCTGCGCCCCCCGCAGCAGACAACAAGCGCCGGTTAGGCGTAGACGACCAGGCCGATGTTCATCTGGTTGGCGGCGGCGATCTCGAAGACCAAGCGCAGCTCGGCCCAGGCGGTCAGGAAGCGCTCGATGTCGGCGCGGCTGCGCTGCTCGTGCTGTGATCGCCACTCGACGTAGGCCTTTTCGCCAGCTTCGCCTTCGGGAGCGCCATGCAGCGCCGTGTACAGCGCGCGGCTGAAGCGCTCGAGCCGCTGCGCCAGCTTGTTGCCATCCAGCGAGCGCACCCTCTGCAGAATTCGGTCGGGCTTCACCAGGAAGATCGCGCCGTCGTACGCCTCGGAAGGCTTGGCCCACGGGACCAGCGCGCCGATCTCGTCTGGGCCGATCATTTCAAGCAGCGGACCGTAGCCCGCTGGCGGCTTCGGGCAAGGCAGCACTTCGATCA
>JAYRFD010000530.1:0-8206 GCA_041908565.1 Polyangia bacterium
ATCGCGATGGGCAGCGGCACCGACGTGGCCATGCAGGCGGCCGGCTTGGTCTTGGTCGGCGGCGATCTGGCGGGTGTGCTGCGGGCCCGTCGTCTGAGCCTGGCGACACTGCGCAACATCCGTCAGAACCTGTGGTTCGCATTTCTGTACAACGCGCTGGGCGTGCCGATCGCCGGCGGAGCCTTGTATCCGCTGATCGGGGTCTTGCCCGGTCCGATGCTGGCCAGCGCCGCGATGAGCTTGAGCTCGCTGTGCGTCATCAGCAACGCCCTGCGTCTGCGTCGCATCCCGCTGTCGGAGAAGAGCACATGAGCCCGAATCCGTTCGCCCAAGCAGGGCAGCTCCGATGGCTGTCCGTCGTGGGGATGCTAGGTCTGGCCGTCGCGCCGCTGTCCTGCGGTCTGGGCGGGGGCGTCTCGCTGCCCGGCGATCCCGCTTCCGTCCAGTCCTGCGGAGACCTGCGCTGCGATAGCGCGATCAGCTACACGGCCAAGATCGTCGGACTGCAGCGCGCCGACGTCTTGGGCTGGACGATCACGCTGTGCCACCAAACGATCTGCGCCAGCCGCGGCTTCGCGGCGATCTTGGACCGCGACCAGTTCGACTGCAGCTTCACCGGCTTGGTGCAGGCATCCTGCCGGCTGACGCCAGAGTCCGCGGGGTCCTTCAGCTACATGCTCTCCGTCGCGTTCACCGGCCCGGGCGAAGACTACAGACCGGGCGATCGCTTTGCGATCCGCGTGGACGGCGCCCCCGCCACATCCGCCAAGCTGGACTTCCGTGCGACGGTGTCCAGTTATCGCGACGACCGGCCCAACGGCGACGGCTGCGCTCCGCTGTGCCGTGTCGCCCGCTTGAACTAAGCACCGAGAGGCTCGAGCGTCGCGGCTACTTCATCAGCTCGATGACGATGTGGATGCCGGACAGGATGGTCAGCGCGATGGCAAACGGGATGTGGACGATCTTCCACTCGCGGAACATCGGCTCGATCTTGGGGTACAGCACGCGACGGCGTTCAAACAGCGCAAGCTCGGTGGCGATGAATGCGACCTTGGTGCGCGCCTTGGGATCTTTGATGCCCGATAGTCGATAGCGCAGCAGCGACGAACGGAACGGCCGCACCAGCGCATCCCACAGCAGCATGCGCAGGGCCATCCAGCCCGAGCCAACGCCCGACAGCTTGGGATCAGTGACGCGCGCGTAGTGCTTCTTCAGCGTGGCATAGAAGCGATCGGCGACGTTGACGCCGGCGTGGCGGTTGCGCAGATCGGCCAGCTTGCGTTCGTATTCCATGACCAGCAGCGACGCCTGCGATGCCAAGTCGGGAAGTTCCGTCGACAGATAGCGGCCGATGACGCCCGATATGACCGTCGCCAGCATCGCGTAGATGGCCAGCGATACCCAGTTGTCCAGCTTGGCCGCTGTGTGCAGGCCGACCAGCACCGGGCCCATGGTGCCGGCCCAGACGTGATAGTCGAACATCGCCTGCTGCCCGCCGAGCTTTTTCAGCTGTGGCACCCACTTGTGGATCGAATAGAACATCGACGAGAACATGATCACCGTGCCGATGTAGCCGAGCCACAGGGCAAACGGCGAGCCGGGACGGAAGTCGATGTTGGCCAAGGCTGTCTCGGGATCGAGGTGGAGCGGGTGATCTTCGGGCAGGTATTTCGTCAGGTAGTAGAACAGCAGCGAAAGCTCGGGCCACTCTTTGCGCAGGACGATCTCGCCGATGCAGCCGATGGTGCCCAGAAGCGAGATCAGCCACAGCCAGCCGGTGCGGAAGCGCTGCTCTTGTTTCTTCGCTTTGTCGTCTTCTTCCGACAGGCCCTTGTAGAACTTCTTGGGGTCGAAGATCTCGTTGACGTCGAACATCACCGAGTTTTCGAAGCCCTTCTTGGCGGCGTCGGCCATCGAGTCGGTGCGTTCGGTAAACGCGGCTTCCGGCGGAATTTCCAAAAGGGCCGAAGTCGGGCAGGCGCTGATGCAGGCCTGGTCTTCGTAGCTGACGCAGTGGTCGCACTTGCTGGCGATGCGGCGCAGCTTGGCCTTGCGCGGCTTGCCTTCGCCGTAGCCCAGCTTGCTTTCCTTCTGCAGTCGGATCTGCAAGAGCGGCTTCTCTTCCAGATCGTGCATCTCGATGGCGTCGTAGGGACAGGCCAGCGCGCACAGCGAACAGCCGATGCACGCGTCTTCCAAGATCAGGACTTCTTTTTTGTCGTCGTCGAACTTGATGGCGTCATAGGCGCAGGGGTCGATGCAGCGCTGATCGACGCAGGTGTGACAGCAGTCGACGAAGTCCAGCGCGCCCAAGACCTTGCCGTTTAGCGACAGGCGCTTGACGCCGTAGCGCGCTTCGCAGGCCTTCTCGCACTCGTAACACTCGATGCACTTGTCTAGCTCGCGAACGCGCAGCGACATCGCCACGGACAGGCCATGGCGCACAAAAAAGTCCGCGACCAGCGATCGGGCCCCCGTGTTGGCGTTCAATCGGCCGCGCGCTGCATCGGTCGCACGTCGCAGACGATTGCCGAAGAACTGGTACGTGCGTCGCCAGGTCTCAAGCCGCGCCATCGAAATGCTCAGCAAGCGCGCGGGTGTGATCGAGTACACGGCGACGTTGGCGGCATCCGGGCTGCGGTTGTCGAGCGTGATCAAATCACCCTCGGTAAACAGGCCCAGATTGGTCTCGCACATGCGGATGAGCGGGCCCACTTCCTGCCGCCGCTTCATCTCGCGCTTTTCGCCCTTTTTGTCGCCGGCTTTGTAGGCGGCTTGGGCGCGTCTTTCGCGGTCCAGCACTTCGGCGTTGAAGCGAGCCATCGCTGCCTGGCCTTCGATGACCAGCAGCGCCTTGCCGCTGGTGTCCAGCAGCATGTCGCGCCCGGAACGCACCAGCTTCAGATCGCCGGCTTTGATCGCATCGGTGATGAACTGCGGGTTCAGACCGTTCAGAAGCGGCGCTTCGCGGACTGCTTCCCAGGTTTCTTCGACGGGATCTTTGCCAACCGGGGCAGCTGGACCTGCGGCCGCTCCAGCTACGGCCGTGGCACCGAAGAAGCCCAGGAACTTGCCGACGATGGTTCCTTCCGCCGGCAGATCTTCGTCCAAGCCCATGCCGGGCTTTTTGGGGGCGCTTGGCTGCTGCAGGAACTTGTCGAGCGAGCCCATCATCGTCGCTTCGGACTTGCGCTGCTCGGCTGCTTCTTGCTGCACCAGCAGACGACCCGGATCGATGGGCGTGACCTTGGCTTTGCTGCGCGCCTTGACGTCGGATACCGGCTTTTTGCGGTTGCCTTTTCCGTCGATAACGCCCGACTTTTCGTTGGTGATCGTCGACTCGCCAACGCCTGCGGATCCTGCAGACTGGCCCACGCTGGCCAGCAAGGATGCGACGTTTAGGCCTTCGATCATTCGCGTCGAGTCGTTGTTCGGCGTCGGGGCCGCGGCGGCGCGGACCGGGATGTCGATCATCCGCGTCGCTTCTGCTTGTGCTCCGTACGACGGGCCGCGCACGACGGGGATGTCGATGCTAGGTCGGTTGGGTGTGCTGGGCATGCCCGCCATGCCGGGCAGTCCGCCACCGCCGGACGCGGCAGAGGCATAGCTTCCCAGGTTGGCCGTGCTGAACTGCACCGTCGCTTCCCCGGTTCCCGGCGGCGACACGATGGGCGGCGTCGCCATCATGACCGTCGATTCACCCAGACCAGGCGGGCTGGCTGGCGGAGGCGCCGGTTGCGGAGCCGGAGGCGCCGCTTGCCGAGGAGGCGGCATGCTGGGCGCCGATCTCTGCGACGGCGGAGCCGCAGGTGGCGTCAGCGAGACGGCTTTGAACTGGTTGGTCGCGCGAATCGGCTTGGGAGGCGGCGGACGGTCGTCGTCATCGTCGCCAGCCAGCGTTCCCAACGATGGCTTGGCCGGGCCTGCATTCGGCGTACGCGGGGGCGGCGGCGGGGCAGGGCGCGGCGGCGCTGGCTTTTGGTTGTTTGAGCCCGATCCACCGCTAGGCGGAGCCGGAGGGCGCACAGACATCGTTACCTCTACAGCGGCGGTGTTGCTCCGTATTTGAGCCGACTCTTCACGGCCTGGCGGACGCTTGGAGTCTGCCGTCTAGGCGGAGCCACGATGCCGCAGGGCAGATCTTCGCGTCTACTTTATCACGATTCGATTTGTACTTTCGCTGTGGAAGCGAAAAGGCTGACCTATCGTTAGCCTGTTTGTGGGCTCGGTGCTTGGGGCACTCCGGCGCCTGTCCCGGCCCGCGCTGGATATCCACCTGCTTCCGGAGTTCGCAAGAGACGTCCGGCGACTCAACTCGGCAAGATCGACGTCCTTCGTGCTGGCAGACGCTCCGCAAAGCGCCGATACGAGGTAAGCTTCTCAATGTCCATGTTTGCCAACCTCTCGTCCTTGTTAAAAGCAGGCGGCTTCACTCTCGCCGCGATGCTGCTCTGTTCCGTGGTCGCTCTGGCGGTTGCCATCGAGCGAGCCATCTACCTGTGGAGCTTCACAGACCGCATGCGTGCGCTGTCCGAATCGGTCAAGCGCTGCCTGTATCGTGGGGCCTTGGCCGAAGCGCGAACCGCTTGCGAGCGCAGCAAGTCGCCCCTGGCCGACGTCATGCTGGTCGGCTTCGAGCGCGTCGGACGTAGCTCGCCCGAAGTGATGTCGGCCGCCGTCGATCGCGAGAGACAGCGGGTGGCTCTTGGCATGCGCGGACCGCTGTGGGTCCTTGGTACCGTCGGTGCCACGACACCTTTTGTCGGCTTGTTCGGCACCGTCGTCGGCATCATGGCCGCCTTCGAGGCGATTGGCCGCAGCAAGCAAGCCGGTATCGAGGTCGTCGGGCCAGGCATTGCCGAGGCGCTGATCTCAACTGCCGTCGGTATTGGTGTCGCTGTGGTCGCGCTGCTGTTCTTCAACTATTTCCAAGCGCGCCTGTCGCGGACCAATGTGGAACTGCGGCTCCTCGTCGAAGAATTCGTTGAGATTCTGCGTGAACACCGCGCTGGTGGAAAAGACAAGGGCAGCTCTGGCCGCGACCGCAGCAACGCCAAATCGATCGACTCTCCCGATGGCGCAGAAGGCGAGGCCATGACGGACGCCGACGCCGACGCCAAGGCGGCGGGCTAGCATGCGTTCAGACCGCGAAATCTGCCAACGTCTGCGACCAAGAAAGGGGCTACCCCATGGCGATCGGTAAGGTCCCCGGCGAGGGAGATGTCGGCGATGAAGAAGGCATCTTCGCTGAGATCAACATCACGCCGCTCACCGATATCTTCTTGGTGCTGCTGATCATCTTTATGGTTACTTCGTCGGTGATGGCAGATGCGGGGGCTCGCAGCGGGTTGCGCGTCAACTTGCCCAAGGGCGCGACCAAAGAAGTGCAGATCAGCAAGAAGGACCTGACGATTGCCATGGCTCCCGACGGCAAGATGGTCGTGCGCGGGCAGGCCGTGGACGCCAATCAGCTGCAGAAGCTGCTTACCGACGCGAAGGCCGAAAATCCGGAGACGCAGGTCATCATCCAAGCCGACGAGACGACGCACCATGGTCGGGTCGTCTCGGTCATGGAGCTTGCCAAGACCGTCGGCTTGCACCGACTGGCCATCGCAACGAAGCGAGCTGGCAAATAGCTCGCCCGGTGCCGGCGCCAACTGAGCCGCGCCGGTGAGCTAGCCCACGTACTCTTCCACGACGTGGATCAGATCGTCGGCACGCAGCGGGTTGGGGATGTAGTCCTGGACCCCATGCTGCGACGCTGCCATCAGCTCGGCGTGGTTGGCCGAAAAGACGATCATCGGAACGTGGCGGGAAGCGCTGCGCTGACGTAGTTCCCGCAGAAGCTCGCCGCCACCTAGCTCGACGATGAAGCGCCAGCTGAACATGACGACGCCGACGCTTCGTCTCTGAATCAGTGCGCGGGCCTCGACGCCGTCCATGGCAACCAGGGCTGGATAGCCGGCATCGCCGAGGCTGCTGACGACGCTGTTGATGATGGCCGGATCGTCTTCGATCAGCAGAACGGCAGAAGGTCCAGAGAGGCGTGCTGACAGGAAGGGACCGCCTCGTTCTGCCGATGTGCCCGGTGAATCCATGTGCGACAGATACCTGCATTTACCACCCAGGGTCAAGCAATATTCATGGAAGGCTATGTAAGGAAGCCTGCGATCAACAACCGCTAGAACCGGGCAAGTGATTGATTGACCGGCAGGTTGAACCTGTGCGCGAGACCTTGTCTCCGACGGGTTCGCACGATGACCTGGCCGGTGGGAGCGGACAAAGAGAGTTGGGCGGCCTACTTCCCGTGCTGTAGCTTGCTTAACGCGGCCTTCACGGCGACATCGTTGGGATTGGCTGCCAGAACGGCTTGATAGGCGGCGATGGCTTCATCGCGTCTGCCGATGCGTTCGGCCGCTTCACCCAAGATGCGCTGCGCCAAGATCTCCGTCGGAGGGGCATAGCGAACAATGGCGTGTGCGGTACGAAAGCTGCGCTCGGCCCGATCGGGCTGACCCAGTCCAGCCAAAGCGAGCCCTCGCAACAGGAAGGCTTGTGCGCCTGCGACGCCTTCTAAGGTCTGTTGCAGCGCGATGACGGTCTGTAGCGCTTCATCATGTTGGCCTTGCCCAATGAGGTCGCGGATACGCGAAAGCTCGGCCCAAATCGGGTCATTCATCGCGGCTCTCCCGGAACGAAATATCAGAGCGAACGTCCACAGTTAGCCCTCAGCCGGTACTCGTAGAGGAGCGTCCTATTATATCGACCCCGTTTGCGAAAACGAAGCCCCAAATTATTGTGAGGTATCACCAATTGGTCGTATGTGAAGACACTTAAAATTGCGCCTCAGGCGGCAGCTGGCGCAGCCCATTTTGTTCTGCGTCGGAGCGTCCTCGGGGCCTGGGCGTGATCTCATGGCCGTTTGGCGCAGTTCGCGGTATGTAGCGCGCATGCCAAGCAAGACCAAGCAGCGCGCGGCGCAGGGAATTCTGGCCGGCTCACGACCGGACGACCGGCCGGGTCGCAAGACTAGGGCCCCCATCGGCGAAGTCGACGCACGACGGGCCACCGAGCGATGGTACCTGCTGTACACGCCTCTGTGGGTCGGGGCCATTGCCATCGTGCTGCTGTCGGGGGCGTTTGCCCGCTGGCGCGATCCTGAGTACATGCTCTTGGGCTTGGCGCTGGCCCTGCCGGTCTGGCTGTGGCCGGCGTTGCAGGAACGAAACGTGCCCTTCTTCCATCGGCATGGCACCAAGACCGCTCTTTACATCACGGCGCTGAGCTTCCTGCAGAACTACTTCGGCACGCCGTTTTTCTCTCGCTGCTTTGGTCTGGAGTACCGTTTTCCGGCGCGGATCGCTCTCAATGGGTATCCGGTCTTTCTGTCGCTGCTGACCGTCGCCTACTTCGCGACGTACTTTGCCGTCATGCAAGCCGGCCTGCGCGTGGGCGAACAGCGGCTGCCTGCTTTGGGGGGAGGGCCTTGGGCAACGACGCTGCGTCGCGTTCTTTTGACGTTTGTATTGGCTTATTCGCTGGCGTATGTCGAGACGCTGACCATGGCTACCGAGCTTTTGCGCGGCTACTTCGCCTACGCCGACAAGGCGCGCATGCTGCGGGTTGGCTCGCTGTGCTACGGCACGCTGTTGTTCTTGGCCCAGCTCGTCTATCTGCGCATCGACGCAGATTCCGATCGACCAACGCCCCTTCGGCGCGTTCTTTGGGATGGCCTGGCGGTCAGCATGCTCGTGCTCTGCGTTTATGAACTGTTTGCCTACCTGCTCGGTCGCTGGCCGTAGCCGACGCACGAGGCCGTGCACAATAGCCAAGCTCGATCGACGACGTGCTGGCGGCAACAAATGTCGTCCTTCCGCCAGCAACCGAGTGTCCGCCCCGTCGATCGGGCCGGCATAAAGGTTTGGGGTCCCGCCTTGGAATTCCGTTCGCCCTCTGACAGCCGGGCTGGGCCACCCTCGGTGCGGGTAGGCTGTGACGACGGGCCGGACCACTGCTTGTGTCCAGCCTGGCCCGATCCGCTGCGCGCCGCTTGGCGATCGGGGCTTGCTGGCCGCTCGTCTCACAGGCCAGCGCATCTGAAGCTACAAAATCCACGGCCTCGCTCTTGCCAAGCGGGCGCGCATTCGCTACGTTGCGGCTCCGAATGGGGCGTCAACCGCCCATACCGTCACGCGTTCAGACGGCA
>JAYRFD010000531.1:0-3620 GCA_041908565.1 Polyangia bacterium
GATCTCGACGGCGAGCGCGCCGCCATAGCAGGTGTTATTGGCCTTGTCGTAGGTCTGCCCGGTGGGACAGCTACAGGTGTAGGTGCTGCCTCCGCTGGGCAGCGTGCAGCTGGCGCCGCCGCCGCACGACACGGGCGAGATGCCGAACTCGCAGACGTAGTTCTTGCTGTTGCCGCAGGGATCGTCGTTCCACGTGCCATCGTTGGCGTACATCATCCCGCAGTCTTCTTGCCCCTGCTCACCCGGCGTCGGGTAGTCGTTGGGCTCGCCACCGCGCCATGCAGTGAAGCCCAGGCTCTTGCTTTCGACATCGACCCAGCCGGCGAACGGCGCGCTTTGACCGCTTTGCTGCGAAAGTCCGATCCACAGGTTCGATCCACCGTTGGTGGCGCGGATCGCGCTGTTGCTGGTGCTGTCCATCGGGACAGCCAAGCGACCACCCATCGCTTCACAGTCGGCCTTGGCTGCGCTCCACGACTTGCTGCTGGCGAAGCGATAGTACGTCGTGTCGCCGTTGCTGCCGTACGCAGCCGCATTTGGCGCACAGCGATCGGTGGCTGGACTAACCGTGTTGCTGGCGGGCGGAGGCTTCGTTGCCTCTTCAGGCTGCGCTTGGTTTCCACCCTGCCCACACGCCACCAGCCAGGAAGCAAAGCAAAGTACAAAAGATCGGTTCAATCGCATGGCATGCTCCTTCTTCCTTCTTGGGGGTGACCCCAGAAGACTTGGAACCGCGAGCGAGCAGATTGGGCAACGCGTCTGGCACGTGCCCTACAATCGGGACAGACAATCGATTCTTCTGGGGGAGTCTGCCGATGCACGGTAGGTCGATGCTTGGGTGCAGGATCAGGTGGGCCAGCGCAGCGCTCTTGGGTCTATGCAGTGGCCCTGCCTGCAGTACACAAGCGCCCATGCAAGAGGCCTGCTGGACGACACTGCAGCCCGCTGCGCAGCCTACTCCGCGCAGCATTTCTTGGAACCTAGTCGGCGATGTCGCGATCCCCGCAGACCAACCAAGCGATCCGATCAGCGTTCCGGCAGGCGATGTCTCCTATCGCTTGAGCGGCGCAGGCTGCGTCCAGATTCAGTCGCTGGTCGATCCGATCGATCCGCTGGGACGCGCCTGGGTCACGCCGCCCGCGACGCTTTCTGATTACGATCTGTTCTGCAAGAGCTGCCCGCAGCGCGTCTCGCTGGGCGTGCAGCACGGGCTGTACGTTCTGCCGTCGAGCGATCCGCAGCCGATGGCCGCCAGCACCTTGACGCTGCGCGCGGCACTGCGCGACTGCGGGACACTGCTGCCCAGCCAGCAAGCGGGACAGGTTCGCATCGAAGTCGCGGCGCGGCCGCACCCGCGCGATGACCAGCCGGGGATTGTCTACAGCGAGCTTGTGATCACGCAGGGCTCTGTCTTCTTCAGCAGTTCGGATGCCGTCCCAGCGACGGTCCAGGCTGCCGTAGATTTGGTCAACACATGGCTTCTGCCGGGCAAGCTGTCCCTGCGCATCGTGCGTGCGCGTCGCTTGCAAGCCGATGATCCGCTGCGCATTTCGCGCGGCGATCACAGCGCACTCTTTGGCCTGCAGTCCGCTATGCATGCTTGCGATCCGCAGGGGCAGTCACCAGACGACACGTGGGTGCCGCTGGTGCTGGCCGGTTGTTTGTCTGTGTTCAACACCGTGACCCGGCAGCAAAGCAATCCAGAAGGGCTGACCCCCGGCATCCCCAGCGGACTGCCAAGCCCCGGTGCGGCCCATGGCGTGTACATCAAGGGCCGCGGCTGCGATGCCAGCTCGCCGCAGATTGACTGGACGACCGAGAGCCTGGCCCGCATCCTCGCGCACGAACTCGGTCACTACCTGGGCGTCTATCACAGCGTCGAACTGGACGGCAGCAGCGATGCCCTTTACGACACCGACGCCGACAACATCATGCACGCGCGTCCATCCAGCATTGATCAGCCGCACTTTACGACCGGCCAGTTTCGCGTCATGCGGCAGCATCCGGCCATCGCGTGGCAATAGGCGCTCGCGATCTGGCTCTCCGTCGGACATCGGCCTGCTGCCCACGTCGTGCGCAAATCGCCATCCTGCGGGTCCAACAGCGAAGGAGGTCGATCGTGCCCTTGTCCCCACGCCGCGCCTGGGTCCCCCTGTTGCTTCTTTCTTCGCTGCTGCTTGCGGGATCGGCGTGCAGTCCGCCGCCCGATCTTCGTATCGCGGTGATGATGCCTCCGCTGCCCGGCGGGGCGACGCGCAACTCACTGCAGTGGGCGGTGCAGAACGTCAATGCCGCTGGCGGCATCTGGGGTCGCACGCTGGTCGCCGAAGATGTGTCGATCGATCCGATGGCAGATCCGACAAAACAAAGCCAGCAAGCCAGCCAAGTGGCCAGCGATGACCGCTATGTCGCCGTGATCGGAATCGGATCTTCCGAGACCTTGGCGGCCACCGCCGATCTGTTTGTCGAGCATCGCAAGCCCGTCGTGTCGTTCAACTCTGCGGCTGCCGACATCCTGCGCGCCTACGGCGGCAAAGGATGGATCTGGCGGACCCGTGAATCCGACATAGGACAGGCCGAGCTTTTGGCGTACTTCGCGGCGAAGCAGCGCGCCCAGCGGATTTCCTTGGTCACATCGACGTCGCTAAGCGGCCAGACGTTTCTGTCGTGGTTTGGCTTCTTCGCGCGCGACTTGGGCTATGCCGCAGACCGCATCCGCATCGATGTGATCGAACCCGCAAGCGGCTGCGAAGCCGCGATGGCCCGCGCTCTTTCGCCGAAGCCCGATATGCTGTTTGTCGCAGGGAGCACACCGACGGACTTTGAGTGCGCGGTGCGCTACGCCCGCCGCCCCGAAGAAACCAGCCGCCCGCGCATCGTCTTTGCCGACACCGGCTTGGATGTCGCCACCATTCTGCGCAGCCTGGGGCCGATGGCCGAAGGGATCGAAGGCTTTGCGCCCGTGTCCCCCACCGACAGCGCGGGCCGGTCTTTTGAGTCGGCGTTTTTGGCTCGCTTCGGCCATGAGTCGCCGCCGCACGGCGCCAGCGAATACGATGCGGTGCTGCTTCTGGCTGCAGGTCTGACGCTGTCGCGCGGGGAAGGCGGCGAAGCCTTGGCCCAAGCTCTGCGCGGGGTCGTGCAAGGTCGCGGCGAGCGCGTCACGTGGGAAGCCGAAGGCATCGCGCAGGCCCTGGCTGCGCTGCGCGATGGACAGGAGCCAAACGTAAGCGGCGCCACCGGCGAGCTAGACTTCGAGCCGGTCCTGCTGACCGATCTGGCCGATTCAACCATGGCGCACTGGACGCTGCGCCAAGGACAGCGCCAGTACAGCGAACGCTTCTTCACAGGCGAAGCACGCTTTCGTACCAGCGGTCAGGAGCTTGTGCAGAATCCCGTCGAGACCGCGATGGACCTGGCAGCGACCGGCAGCCCGTACCAGCCCATCGAACCCAAGCGCGAGGTGTGGGCGCTGATCGCGGCGCTGTCATCGGGCTGGAACAACTACCGCCACCAGGCCGATGCGCTGCGGCAGTACTGGCTGCTGCGTAAAAACGGCGTGCCCGACGATCACATCGTGCTGCTTTTGGCCGATGACATCGCGGGTGCGCGTCAAAATC
>JAYRFD010000532.1:0-1571 GCA_041908565.1 Polyangia bacterium
GGAAACAGTGGGCCGCGGAGAAAGCGGAGCTAGAGCGCAGCCGCGACGAGCACAAGGGGCATGTTGCGGATGCACGTCGGCTCGCACAAATGCGCGAGCGTGACCATGCTCAGGCGCTGAGCAGCACGCAGCAGCGTGTCAGCCAGGAAGCGAAGGCGATGGTGGGTTCGGCGGAGCGGACACTGGAAATCGAACGCGAACGACGGCAGAGCGTCGAGGCGATGAACGAGGAGCTGCGCGAGGCCATGCGCCGGATCGAGCTGGCCGCGATCGGCAGCGACGGCACACCGAGCTGGACGGCGGCGCAGCAAGAGCAGGCGCTGCTGCGTGAGCTGAAGTCACTGCGCCAGCAGCGCGACGGCGTCAGCAACGAACGCGACCTGCTATCGCGGCGACTCCTGCGATTGATGGAGCCCGGCCAGTACCTCGCTCACGCGACGACCGCCAACTACGACGCCGTCACCGACCCGCTGATTGCGCTGAAGCGCCGCGAGCTGCGCGTCGAGAACGACTGGGCCGCGCTCCAGGAAGCCCGCAACATGCGCCGCCGCGCCCGCAAGCTCGACCCCGAGCAGACCGTCGATGAACAAGCCTACGCCTCGGCCCTCGCCTCGCGCTGGCGACTCATCGACCGCCCGCACTCGCGCCTGCCGACGCCGCCCGTCTGGCGCATCATCGGCTTCCTTCTCGACGAAGCCAGTGAGAAGTATCTGCTGGCTATTGGGGAAGAGCGTATTGAGACAATCACGCAGAAGCTGAAGCAGGAACAGCAGCAGAACGAGGTTGGATTTGTGGAATAGAGCGGGGCTCCTTATCGGCATAGCGGCTGTAGCGAGGCTGTTTGAGGGCATGTCGTGACCCTGCTGGGAGGGTCTCAGGCTCTCGGCCTATCGGCTACAGAGACCACCAGCGAAAGGGCCTCACATGCGCCGCGGTAGGGTTCCTGCGACCGAACAGCTGTGCTGCTACCCACATGCTTTCGCCCCCTTTTTAGCCCCCAAAGTTTAAGCCCCCTCGACGGAGAAAAGGAATCTCTTGATCTGAACCCCCATTCTGTTTAATAAGCCCGGCATGCGAGCACATGCCCATACACAGACCACTAAAACCGCCATCGGCTACGTTCGGGTCAGCACGGAGGAACAAGCCACCGATGGGGTGAGCTTGGACGTACAGCGCGATAAGCTGCGTGCATATTGTCGGCTGCATGCGATTAAACTTATCGACATAAAAGCAGACGAAGGGATCTCGGGTAGCACGTTAGAGCGGCCGGGTTTGCAAGCTGCGCTACAGATGCTGCGCCGGGGACGGGCGAACACGCTGCTCGTCGCCAAGCTGGACCGGCTGTCGCGGTCGCTGCGCGATGTCTGCACGCTCGTCGATGAGCTTTTCAGCGACGAGCGGTATCACCTGCTGTCACTGTGCGGGATGGTCAACACGCACTCGGCGGCGGGGCGCATGGTGCTGATGAACCTCGCCAACTACAACCAGTTCGAGCGGGAGATGATCTCCGAGCGGACGCGCGACGCGCTACAGCACATGAAGGCGCAGGGGATTCGCCTCGGGCCAGCGCC
>JAYRFD010000533.1:0-2653 GCA_041908565.1 Polyangia bacterium
ATGCCCAGCACGCGACCGACGTCCTTGATCGACGACTTGGCGGACAAGGAACCGAAGCTGATGATCTCGCAGACTAGGTTCTTGCCGAACTTTTCGCTGACGGACTAGATGACTCCGTCGCGCCGGTTCATGCAGAAGTCGATGTCGAAGTCGGGCATCGAGATGCGTTCCGGATTTAGGAAGCGTTCAAAAAGGAGGTTGTACGGAATGGGGTCCAAGTCGGTGATGCGCAGCGAGTACGCGACCAGCGATCCAGCCCCTGATCCGCGGCCCGGTCCGACGGGAATACCGGTGCGCTTGGCGTAGTCGATGAAGTCCCAGACGATCAGAAAGTAACCGGGAAAGTCCATCTGGACGATGACGTCCAGTTCGCGCTGCAGGCGCTGTCGATACATGTCTTGATCGACTTTTTTCCCAAGCTCTGCGAATTCCGAAAAGCGGCGCTCAAGCCCATCCTGCGACACCTTGCGGAAGTAGCTGGGAATGTCATAGCCCTCGGGCACGCGATAGCGCGGCAGCATGGGCTTGCCCAGCTTCAGCTCGACATTGCAGCTGCGCGCGATGCGCACGGTGTTTTCCAGCGCTTCCGGAATGTCATGGAAGTGCTTGTTGAATTCCGCGGCGCTCTTCAAGTAGTACGAAGACACCTCGTGGCGCAGGCGCTTTTCGTCGGACAGCGTGCGGCCCTGCTGGATCGCCATCAGGACTTCTTGCGCCTTGGCGTCGCGTTCGTGGATGTAATGGCAGTCACCGGTGGCGACCAGCGGAATGCCGGTCTCGCGCGACATGCGGCGCCATTCGTCGTTGATCTTGTCTTGGTCGGCTAGACCGTTCGGCTGGATTTCCAGATAGAAGTCACCGGGCGCGAACAGCGACGCATAGCCCTTGGCCATGTCCTTGGCCTGTTCATAGCCGTGGGTCAGAAGCGTCTGCGCGATCTCGCCGCCCAGGCAGGCCGAAAGACCAATCACGCCTTCGCTGTGTTCCTTCAGAAGCTGCTTGTCGATGCGCGGGTGGTAATAAAAGCCCTGCAAGAAGGCCATCGACGACAGGTACTGCAGGTTCTTGTACCCCGTGATGTCCTTGGCCAGAAGGATCAGGTGGTAGTTGCGACGGTTCTGGCGATCGTTGTGGTCGGCGCAGACGTAGGTCTCGATTCCGAAGATGGCCTTTTTGCCGGCGGCCTTGGCCTTCTTGTAGAAGTCGATGGCGCCGAACATGTTGCCGTGATCGGTCAGCGCCGCCGCGTCCATGCCCATCTCGCCCAGCCGCGGGAACAGGTCTTTTAGGCGGATCGCTCCGTCGAGAAGGCTGTACTGGCTGTGAAGATGAAGATGGGTGAATTCTTGAACCTGCGCGCCTTCGACTGTGCTGGCCATGGGGTCCTTTTCGCGGGTCGCTTGGGCAGAGAGGAAATCAGGGCACCGTGTAGCAAGTTCGCCAAGGGGCGGTCAACCACGCCCTTGCAGCGCCTTATGCAATACGGAAAGGAACGCGAGATGGGCTGCAAAAATGGATAAAGATAGGAACGTATTTGCCGAGAGAGTGGAGTCGGTACGCACAGGACGATATCCTCCGACCGCGAAATTCCGCACAATGACAGCGTGAACCGCATGAACACGCGTCTTTTGGGGTTGGCGACGCTTGCGCTGGTCTCTTTTGATCCAGGTTCGCTCCAGGCGGGGGAGGGCGCCGCGGGGTTTCCGCCGCTGCCCTCAACAACTGCGCTGTCGTTTCAGCAGACGCTGACCGGCCTTCTGCCAGGCAAGGGCAAAGAGCTGCGCTGGACGCTGAACTTCGTCGGCAAGCAGCCTCGCTTGCTGGTGCGGACGCGAAGCTGTCCAGGGCCCAGCCTGAAGTCGACGGCGGTGACCCCACCCTGCAAAGAGAGCTTCGGCAAGCCGCTGGTGTCGTACGAAGGCAAGCTGACGCCGCGGCCTTATGGCGTCGAGATGTGGCTGTCGACGGAGTCGCATGAGGAAGGTTTTCCGTCGGAGATGACCCTGACCTGCCTGCGTACGATGGTCGGCGTTCTGCCGGTTGGGGCAGCGCTTTTGCACGGCGATGCCTGCAAAGGCGACGGGCCCCCGCCGCGCTGGCAGCCGACGGGAACCAAGGATGTCGGACTGTGGCTGTGTCGCTTGCACGACGAACAAGGCGGACCGTGGAACGGCTACGGCACCGTGGGTCCGCTGGCCTTTGCGCAAGGACCGGGCGTCGAGTGGATCTTCGTCAACAACGACTGCGCGGGCCAAGAGGGTGCGTTTCGCGCACTGCCTGGCTCGTAGACGCATCCCCGGTCGACAAGCGACAGTCCGCACCGCACCGCCGGTGAGCCCGTAGGCATCCAGCGGTCGGCGCGGCCTGTGTACTTCCAAGCCGCGTGCTGCGCTTACGGCGTGCTGGAAGGAGCGGTGCCCGGCGAGGTCGGGGTGCCGCCGCCCGGCGTGCCCGTGTCGCCACCCGCGCCAGCCGGGCCACCGGCGGGCGGTGCGCTCTGCGTGGTGGTCGGCTTGTCACCGGTGCCGCCAGCCTTGGGGCCGCAGGCGCCAACGAACAGCGCCAGACCCAGCATGCCGATCACGCCCAGGCGCGGTGCATAGCGCGGAGCGTATCGCGGCGCGTATCGCGGCGCGTATCGCGGCGCATAGCG
>JAYRFD010000534.1:0-3662 GCA_041908565.1 Polyangia bacterium
GCACGACACGACGACCCGCGACATACACCTGGCGCACCAAGTCCGTGCTGGGCGCAAATAGCAGCGCATCGACGATGGCATCGCCGCGACGGGCACACAGGTCCGGGCTGTCGGCATCCAGGACCAGCCAGTCCGCGCGCAGGCCGGGGGCAAGCTGCGATGTCGGCTGGGCCGCGGCTTGCGCTCCGCCGAGCAGAGCCTGCCGTAGCAGGGTTCCCGCCACCGATTGCCCGTCGAAGGACAGCACATTGCGTCGCCCCAAGGACAGGCGCTGGCCGTATTCCAAAAGACGCAGCTCAGCAAACGGATCGATGCCCACGTTGCTGTCGGTGCCAATGGCGATGCGACCGCCGGACTGCAGGAACTGCGGCGCCGAAAACAGTCCATCACCCAGGTTGGCTTCGGTCGTTGGGCAGATGCCCACCACCGCCGGTGTCTTGGCCAAGCGCGCACACTCGTCTTTGGTCATGTGCGTGGCGTGAATCAAGCAGAAGCGCGCATCCATCGGCGTGTGATCAATCAGCCAGTCGACAGGCGGCGCACCAAAAGAGGCCTGGCTGGCTTGCACCTCGGCAGGCTGCTCGGCGGCGTGGATGTGAATGGGCGCGCTGGGGTCCAGGTGACTGATGTGCGAAATGGCCAGGGACAGCTCGGTCGGGGTGACGGCGCGCAAGGAATGGGGCGCGATGCCCAGGCGCACCGGCGTCGAAAAAGCGGTCTGGCGGCACCGCGCGTGCAAAGCATCGACGAAGTGCAGATAGTCATCAATGCCGTGAATGAAGCGCCGCTGTCCGATGGTGGGCGGAGCACCACCGAAGCCGCCATGGGCGTACAGCACGGGCAACAGCGTGATGGCGATGCCGGCTCGCTCGGCCGCGCGCAGGATGCGCAGCGCAAGCTCGCAGCGGTCGCGATAGGGCTGCCCATCGCGATCGTGGTGCAGGTAATGAAACTCGACGACGGATGTGAAGCCGCAGCGCAAAAGCTCGATGTACAGCCAAGTCGCGATGGCCTCGACATCATCGGGATCCAGCGTCGCAAGAAAGCGATACATGACCTCGCGCCAGGTCCAGAAGTTGTCCTTCCGTTCGGCGCTGTAGGCATCGCTAAACCCAGCCATGGCGCGCTGAAAGGCATGCGTGTGGACGTTGACCAGCCCCGGCAGCACGGGGCCAGGCAGGCGTTCGACATCGGAGCCAAGATCGCTTTCGGGCTGGTTCGGCACAACCGCAGAAAACCGCCCCTGCGCATCGGTCTGCAAAAGCACATCGCTGGCCCACCCCGTCGGCAGCAGGGCCTGTCGGGTCCATAGCTTCCGCGTCGTCATGCCGGCACGCTATCACGATCGCGGCGACTCGAAAGGATGCGAAGATACGGTCGAGGAGCTCTGTTTCGCGTGACCGATCCCAGACGGCGCCTGCCCGCTAAGTTGTTCACTTGCTGCCGCGTGGCCCTGCTTCTGATTGCGATCGTGCATGGGGCGACTGCGCAGGCGGCGATTTCTCCGACGGATCTGGTCGATCGCGCCACCTTGCGCATCGATCTGGGCGCGCATCACACGGCGATCACCGCTGTCGCCGCGTCCCGCGATGGGCGCTTCGTGGCGACGGCCGGAGCCGACCGCGTGGTGCGTCTGTGGGATCGCAAGACCGGCGATCTTTTGCGCACGCTGCAGCCGCCCAGCCAAGACACGGGACCGGAAGGACGCATCCGCGCGCTGACTTTTTCCCCGGACAGTCGCTGGCTGGCCGTCGGGGGCGGGACACGCTTCTGGGACAGCGCCGGTGGCCGCGGCAGCGGGGTTTATCTGTTCGATCCCCAAAGCGGTCAGCTGGTTCACCACCTGCCTGGCCCGGCGCAGACGCCGATGTCGATGAACATCTTCCTGCTGCGCTACAGCCCGCAGGGTCAGCTTCTGCTGTCCCTGCAAGGCAGCGGAGACGCGATGCACAACGGCATGGCGCACGCGTACCACAGCCCCGGCACACCGCAGGCCAAAGACGAACCGGTGACGCCGCAGACCAGCGTATCGGATGCAGACTTCGCGCCCGATGGTCGCTTGTTCGCGCTCAAAGGGCGGGGCGTGTCGCTGTATCCCGCGCAGCAGCCCAACCCAAAGGGCGAAGTCTTTGTCTCTCCTGAAAAGCTGGCCGAGGGCAAGCCCCAGCCGGTCGGTGACCTGCGCTTCCTGCGGGTCTCGCCCGACGGGCGAAGCGTGGCGCTGGCCTATCGCAGTCCAACCCGCATCGAAGTGCGCGACAGCCTTCGCCTGAAGCTGCGCGCCGCGGTCGATCTGCCGCTTGAAGGCGCGGAAGCGCTGATCGGACTGAGCTGGTCGCCCGATGGAAAAAGTCTGATCGTGGCCCGCAGCTACAGCCGCGCGGGCAAGCCAATGGGTCAGCTTCTGCGCGTGCGCGTCGATGCCAAGCTCAGCGCGACGCAGCTTTGGACGCGACCTGGCACGCTGCTGGCCTTCGATATGGGAAGCGATGGCGCCATTCTTGTTGGGGATCAGCAGGCCACCTGGCGCCTGCTTTCCGCCGACGGAGCCGAGCTGTTTTCGCGCGGACCGGAACACCTGGCGGTGCAGGACGCAACCGAGCTGTATGCCGACCAAACGGGTACCCAGGTCTGGGTACGTTACGGACCCGGCGAAAAAGAGACGTATGGCCTGTCCTTGTCGCAGCTTCGACGCGAACAGCGACTGATCGTGGGCAAGCCAGTGCCGGATGGGCTGCGGCCTCCGCGGACCGAGGTTCCGCCCGGACAGACTCTGACGGGGTGGCGTCATCAGCCGCTGGCTCTGCTGAACGGGGCGGCGCTGCACACGCCCTGGGAAGTGCCTCTTTCGTTTGCCGTTGCGCCTGACCAGCAGGGCTTCTTGCTGGGCACCGATAGCTTGCTGCGACGGTTCTTTTTTTCGCGCAGCGCCGCCCGCGATGGCTGCCCAGAAGCACCGCGAAGGGGCACCGACTTGCCGCAGCCGTGCGTGCAGATCGCGCTGCCAAGCCCAGCTCTTTCCGTCAACTACAGCGGCGATGGCCGTCTGATCATTGCGGCGTTGTCCGACGGCAGCATTCGCTGGTATCGGGCACAAGATGGCACCCCGCTGTGCGCCTTCGTGCTGCACCGGGACAAGCGGCGCTGGGTGCTGTGGCAGCCGGACGGAACCTATGTCGCGTCGATCGGCGGGGCCGAGCTTGTGGCCTGGCTGGTCAACCCACCCAGCGTGCGATCGGCGACGCGGTTTCCGCTGCAGCACTTCGCAGCCAAGCTGTACAACCCGCAGGGCATGCTGTCGCTTATGCCGGAATCCGACGACGCGTAGAGGGGCCGAGTCAATAGCGGGGACACGCCCGACGTTGCAGAGCTTCCCTCCCGTCCCGAAGGAAGCACCAAGGATCCGCCCAAACCGCTGGACCCCATGCGCATGGGACAGGGGGCCGGGTCGGGAACGGCGGCCATGGCCTTGCGCAGCTTGCTGCCTCCGGTGGCGACCATTCTGTCGCCCAGCGACGGAACCACGGTCAGCGATGGGCAGGTCACGCTGCGCGTTCTGGTGCACAGCCAAGTCCGCCAAAACATCCGAGGCGTGCGCGTGCTGGTCAACGGCAAGCTCGATCGCAAGGCACGCGGCATCATTGACGTCGGCGATGTCGGCA
>JAYRFD010000535.1:0-4746 GCA_041908565.1 Polyangia bacterium
AGCGGCTATCACCTGGAGATCGCTCGCAGTCCCAGCAGCCCCGCGCAAGGCGGTGCGGCCGGTGGCTGGCGCTTGCGCGATCTGGGCAGCACCAACGGCACCTTCGTCGGCGGCCTGCGCGTGTACGACCTGCAGGTGCGTTCTGGAACCGTCATCAGCATCGGGCGCAGCAAGCTTCGCTTGGAAGCCCTTGATGACGAACCGGTGCGCGCCGCGCTGCATCCAGCCGGGCGCTTTGGCGACATGGTGGGTCACTCGGTGCCGATGCGCCGCTTGTTTTCGCGCATCACGCAGGTCGCTGCATCGACCGCCACCGTGCTGCTGACCGGCGAGACCGGAACCGGCAAAGAAGCCGTCGCCGAAGCCCTGGTGCAAGCCGGCCCGCGGGCCAGCGCTCCGTTTGTCGTCATCGACTGCTCGGCCCTGCCCGCCAACCTGATCGAAAGCGAGCTGTTCGGGCACGTCAAAGGCAGCTTCACTGGCGCCCAAGGCGACTACCGCGGTGCGTTTGAACGCGCCGACGGCGGCACCGTCTTTCTGGACGAGATCGGCGAGCTTCCGCTGGACCTGCAGCCCAAGCTCTTGCGCGTGCTGGAACGTCGCGAGGTCCGCCGCGTCGGATCGGAACGGACGCGCCCGATCGACGTTCGCGTCGTCGCTGCCACCAACCGCGCCCTGGCCAGCGAGGTCAACGAAGGCCGCTTCCGCCAAGACCTGTACTTCCGCCTGTCCGTCGTCAACCTGCACATCCCACCGCTACGCGAGCGCCGCGAAGACATCCCGCTTCTGATCGAGCACTTCTACAACCAGCTCTTGTCGCGACACCATGGTAAGGGGCGCGTACCGTCGCTGGCCGAGATCAGCGACCGCCTGCTGGGCAGCAGCCAGGGCAGCGGCGGCGACTATGCCTGGCCCGGCAACGTGCGCGAGCTACGCAACGCCGTCGAGCGCGCCTTCCACGTCCCCGACGAAGACCCCGTCGTCGCCATGCCGCTGCCAGCAGAAGCGAAAGAGGCCGCAGAGGCTCGGCGCCTGGGGCCCGCCGCCAGCGGTCCGCCGACCGCGACCGACGACCTGACCCTGCCGCCGTTTCCCATCGATCTGGGGGTGCCCTTCAAGTTGGCCAAGCAGCAGCTGATCGACGGCTTCGAGCGTCGCTATCTGGCCGCTCTTCTGAAGACCACGCGCGGCAACATCAGCGAAGCCGCCCGTCGCGCCCAGCTGGATCGCATGCACCTGTACAAGCTGATTACCCAGCACCGCTTGAACCAGCCGGACTAGGCTCGAATCGCCGCGCGGTGCGTGAGAAGGGCGGCTCGCGCTTGCGCCGCCGCGACACCGGGACGCTTGGCATGCGGTCTGCTGTGGCTGCAGGGCATGACTCAACCAGGCAGACGATCGTTCGTCATTCCCTGCGGCGTCGGGCAGCCGCAGGCGGCACTTTGGGCGCTGTGCGTGTTCGTGGGGCTGGCGGGCGCAGCCTGCGACAGCCAGCAGACAACGGGCTGTCCGGACGTTGCGTGGATCGACTGCAACAAGATGCCTCCCGTCTGCGGCTGTGACTACTTCGGCTGTATCCGTCCGCAGTTCAAGATCGATAGCGGGGAATATGCCGTCGATGCAGTCACGGACCTGTCGGATGGCTGCGGCTTGGGTGTATCGGTGGACAGCCTGTCGCCGCCACGGCGTCTTGTCTACGACTCGCTGATGGGCACGATCTCGATCAGCCGGCAAGACCCGAGTCAGATCTTGCTGACCGGCCTCAAGTCCTGCGACAGCAGCGAGCTAAGCTATGGCCCCCAGCACGAGACAGATGGCTCCTGCGTCTTCCAGTCGCAGCGGACGGGCCGCCTGCTACCGACGGTCGACAATGCCGCGACCCTGACGGTAAGCGAGACACGCAGCAACTTCACCCGGGTGCTGGGGATGACCTGCAACCACACCATGTCCTGCACGTTGCGGTACACGCTGTCCCTTCGCTGGGTGGCGCCGTAGCCACACGAACGGCGGACCGTTGGTGTCGCCAAGCTGCCTGGCCGGGGCCGTCTTTGCAGGCCGACGGGGATGTCCGCTTGCCATCGGACGTGGGACCACGGGACGCCACCAAGGCGAGCCCATGCCCCGTGAGACGCCTGCGGATCGCGCCCGTCGGGGTTGGGCCTGGTCCGAGACCGCTCTTAGTTCCTGGCAGGCACTTGCACCATCTTGTTCCCCCCGGCGATGGCGATGATGCCGCCGACGATGCCCACCCCCAGTCCGACGCCGGCGGATACAGCAAGCGGTATTTTCGACGAGCCATCGCCCAGAGGGACTCCGCCACCAACGGGGATGGGCAGGTTCAGAACAAGGAATGCAACTCCACTCACCAGGGCGACGCCACCGCCTACTCCTGCGATGACGATGCCCGCGACTCGGGCTGGGCTTGGAACCACTCTGAGCCCCGAAGTCCCGGTCAGGTGAGTCCACTGCGAGGGCGGTGGTTCGCGTGGCTCGGGCGTCGCTGGTTCCGGGGCAACTGCCGCAGTGGATGTGGCGCCTGCGACCGCATGGACGGCTTCGACGTGCTCGATCTCGGCGAAGGGGGCAGAGTCCGCCAGGCCCCGTCGGCGAAAGTCGCAGCGCTCGCTGTCTGCACTGCAGCGGAAGTCCCAGACAAGCTCGGCTGCGCCTCCGCGCAGGAACAGGCGGCGCGCGGCTGGGACGCTGGCTTCCGTGCGTTCGACCCACGATGCATCGGCGGCCGTCGCGCTTGAATCGGCGTGGCGTCGCCAATGCACCGCCTGCCGGTTGGGCCCATTGGGCAGAAGGGGCAGCGCCAGGTTGTAGCGAGCCGGCCCGCTTGGCGTCTGCAGGATCAGCGTGCCGTGCTGGATCTGCATGCGCTGGATCTCGGTCGCGGGTTCCAAGATCCAGGCGACATAGGGATACCGCGCGAGGGCGATGTCGACGACGGCGACGCCCTGCTGCAGAAGGACGTACGCCGCCGAGCCGACAGTCAGCGCGCTGCTGCGGGCGGGCTGCGGCAGGTCGACAAAGCCCAGCAGGACTTCGTCGCGGCCCGTCCGGCGCAGGACTTCAAAGCGCGATCCGCGTGGACGGTACAGAAGCGGCCCCGTCGAGCCATCGAGCAGAGCGGACAGCACCTGGACATCGGGCGGCTGTGCACCCTCTGGCTGGCGCGAAATCGCAGGGGACACGCTGGGCTGCGATCGTATCGGCGGAGCGACGTCTTCCGGTGCGGCCTCGTCCAGATACACGGCGTCCAATCGCAGGATGTCCGGCAGAGACACCGTGCGGCCCTGGCAGGGCTGGGGGCTTGCGGCAGCGCGGGCGCTTGGGGCGGCGTCGGCCCGAGCGGCTTGGTTGGCGTCGGTCGGGCACAACAGAAAACGCCCGGCCCCCTGCGAATGCAGATGGCCCAGCAGGATCTCGCCTGACTTCAGACGCAGCCGCCGTCCGGATGGAGCCTCCGCCGCAAACAGCGGCAGACCTTCGGCGTCGCGTCCCGAACCAGAGGCGCCATAGAAGCGCCGGGCCGCCGCCTTGGTGATCTCGCGACCGCGGGGACGCAAGGGATCGGCTACGTCGTAGGCAAGGGGCTGCTGCAGGGATTCCAGCAGCAGGCGATCCTGCGACACGGAAAGGGACGTGATGATGCGGTCCTTCGCCAGCTGCCAGACGATGTAGGGGTCTTCGGGGACGCCGATGTCGACGACGACGACGCCCGTGCCCTCAAGCGGTAGATAGGCAGCGCGCCCCAGCAGAAGGGGCGCATCGCGAGCCGGCGCAGGCAGGTTCAGCGTCGCCAGCGTGGCCGTACCCGTGTGTTCTTCGCGCAGGATGCGGAGGCGGTTGCCGTCGGCCAAGACTCGCAGTGTATGGGCTGCGGCGCCCTGACGGTCCGGCGCGCTCGCCGCAGGCAGGGCAGCAGAATAGGCAGCGTCGGGCTCACTGGCCAGACTGGGACGCCGGCTGCATAGCAGCACCAGCACGGCCATACCCAGTCGTAGCGCCGAACGTGCAGACATGGACGAGTGCCTCCGAAGGAAGGGAGTGCGGCTGCAGCCCGCTCGCACTGCCCGGCGAGCCCCCACAGACAGAAGTATTGCAAGCCATGCGCCAGCATTCATCGCACTCGCTTCCCTTGGAACCACCGCCGCCGACCGAAGCGGATCTGGGCTGTACCCAGACTTGGCGGCAGCGCGACACGCCTCGTGGATCGTCCCTGGGCCTTGCCGTGATCGGTCCGCAGAATCAGACCCGCGATCGGCATTCCTCAGGAACGACCCGCGCCAAGCGAACCATTCGATCGTGACCAATACGCCGTCTGTGCCAGATGCTGCGCGGCTTCCTGCTTGATGTCGGACATCCTGCGCAGTCTGCGTCAGAGATTCGCGTCGGAGATGCGCATCGTGCGAGCCGCGCGCAGCGCTTGCGGGAAGATCCGTCAACGTGCAGAACGTGCGCGCATACGTGGCCGGCTGCGAGGGCGTTTAGCGAGCGGCTTGCGCGCTGGGCCGCGTGTTGGCTTGCATGCCTGCGGGCTGACCAGGCTGTCGTGCGTGGACGCGGGCCAGCAGCGGTCGGCGGGGGCGCAGCGTAAACAGCAGATCCGCTTCGATCGGCGCATTCCCTGCGACAAGCTCGATGTGCAGGTCCCTCAGAATGCGACCCAGGGCGGCCAGCGCCTCGATCTCTGCGAACTGCGCACCGACGCAGGATCGCTTGCCACCGCCATACGGTGCA
>JAYRFD010000536.1:0-5770 GCA_041908565.1 Polyangia bacterium
GCGCATCGCGCTGCGCAGCGAGGGCAAGCTGGTCACGCAGCAAGCGCAGATCGCTGGGCGTATCGCAGTCATTGAAGAACGGCAGCAGGTGGCAGCGCAGGCCCTGCTTGGCCAGCGCGCGAAGGATGCTCAGCGTGCGGGGCAGAACCTCTGCCGTGCCCCAGGGCATGTCCGTCGGGAACAGATCCGGCAGCGGGCGACGCATGCCAATCAGGTAATAGCCACCGTCGCAGGCCGGGCCCAGGACCACATCCATGCCCTGCCCCAAGGCCGTCGCGGCTTCCCGCAGGTAGGCGACCGGCAGCGTCGGTGAGTCCGTGCCGACCAGCACCACCGACGACGAAGCAGTACCTTCATCGCCGCCCGATGCTTGCGGGACACCCAGCTGACCGGCGATGGCCGTCGCCATGCGAGCGCCCAGATCCGGCCCGCGCTGGACCTGACGGTCGTAGCCATGGACACGCGCTCGCTCCGTCAGGACCGGATGTTCCTCCCGATCTGCCGCGTACAGCACCCGGCGAGAAAAGCCCGCGGAAGCCCCTTTGCAAAGGACGTCGTCAACAAACGCTGCGTGCAGGCGCGCGGCATCGTCGGCATCCAGCGTGCGACCCAGTGCAGCCAGTGCCGTCGCGGGATCGGCGCGAAACAGCCGCGTCTTGACCTGCCCCGCCACGGGCGCCCGAGCAAACACCAGCAGTGCACAGCCCGCCATGACGCCGTGGTCCGCGTCGCTAGCTGCGGCGCTCGACGGTGTAGTTGGCAAGCGCCACCAGGGGAGCCGCGGACGCCCCGAAGTCGACAATTCGCGACAGCCCGGCATCCATGACCTGGCGCGCGTGCTGGCGTGCTCCATCGACGCCCAGCAGGTCGACATAGGTCGTCTTGCCCTTTTCGCGATCCGATCCGGGATCCTTGCCCAGCGTCGCCAGATCCGCGGTCACATCCAGCACATCGTCGATGATCTGGAAGGCCAGCCCCAGGGCCTCGCCATAGTGACGCAGCCCATCCAGGACCGAGGCCGCAGGACCTGCCAGCCGAGCCCCCGCGCACAGCGAAACGCTGAGCAGCGCGCCGGTCTTGAGGCCATGCAGGTGACGCAGCGTCTCGACGCTGACTTTCTGACCAGTGGCGGTGAAGTCAATCACTTGACCGCCGACCATGCCGGCTGCTCCGGCCGCCTTGGCAAGCATGCCCAGGACATCGACGACGGCATCGGCGGGTGCCAGGCTGCGCGCCGCGACGGCAAACGCTTCGGTCAGCAGCGCATCGCCCGCCAGGATGGCCACAGCATCGCCAAAGACCTTGTGATTGGTGGGGCGGCCGCGACGAAAATCATCGTTGTCCATGGCCGGCAGGTCGTCGTGGATCAGCGAATACGTGTGGATCATCTCGACGGCGCAGGCGACGGGCAGGGCCACGCGCAGGTCCAGGGGCCGACCGCTGGTCTCACACGCCGCTTCGTACCCCGCCAAGGCCAACACCGGACGCAGGCGCTTGCCGCCCGCCAAAAGGGAATAGGCCATCGCCTCGGTCAAGCGAGGCGGTACTTCGTCGCAGGGGGCCGACACGCGCGCGAGCTCGGCTTCGATCAACGCTTTGCGAGCGCCCAGGTAGCGTTCCAGGTCCAGTTCGGGAGAGCTCATGATCGCGGCCTTTCATACACGAAACGCCCCGGTTTCCGACGAAAAAAGTCACGATGCGGCGTCTCTTTGTCAGCCCGCCATGGTAAGCAGGCGGCATGTCGAATCGCTTCCGCTTCCTGCTGGTTTCGTTCGCGGCGCTGGTCGCTGGTCAAGTCGGCTGCAGCAGCCCAGCCCAGCGCGCCGTCGTGCTGATCCCACCGATTGCCGAACCCTGCGATCAGGCTCGCGATCCGGGCTGCAAGCCGGTCTATGACTCGTGCGAGACGCTGAACCTGAAGTCGATCGCAATCGAGATCGGCCTGTTCCATCGCGCCCACAGCGAAGTCCCCTGCCCCGCCGATCTAGGGAACGGCAGCGCGACGGTGCAGGTCAGCTACGGCCCCGGCGAAGACTTCTACATGCTGGACGCCAGCTACACCCGCAACATGGAGCGCCAGAGCATCACCAGCGGCCCCTTCCTGGAGAGCGATCGCGAGTGGCGCATCGTTCTTCGGTAACCGTTCGCTCAACAACAACAACGCGTCCTGTTTGGGCCATGACGGAACTGGCTTCGCGTCATGCGCTGAAGGGCATTCCATGCGCGCACGTTCAACATCCGACCTTCCATCTCCCAGCGAGCTTTTCATCGTCGGCTTCGACGGTCAGACGCCGCCGGATGCGCTGCGACAGCGCTTTACGGCGGGTGACTTCGCTGGGCTGATCTTCTTCGCGCGGAACTTCGCGACGCCGCTCGATGTGCAAGCGGTGGCCGATCTGATGGACGAGCTTCTGGATGGATACCAGCCACCCGCCGGCGGTGAGGGCGAGGACGACACACCGGGCCTGGCCAAGCTGCCACCCATCCTGTCGATCGATCACGAGGGCGGACGCGTGCAGCGACTGAAGGCTCCGCTGACTCTCTGGCCGCCGATGGCGGTCTTGGCTTCGCAGCCGCCACGCCTGGCCGAAGAGGTCGGGCGCGCCATGGCCAGCGAGCTACAAGCGCTGGGCTTCAACCTGAACTTCGCGCCGGTCTTAGACGTGCACACCAACCCCGACAACCCCGTGATTGGCGATCGGGCCTTCGGCTCGACGGCCTCCGTCGCCAGTGAGCGCGCGCTGGCCTTCTTGCGCGGCCTGGAAGCCAGCGGCTGTCTGCGCGGCTGCGGCAAGCACTTTCCCGGCCACGGCGATACCGAGACCGATTCGCACCACGCCCTGCCCATCGTTCGCCACGGCGCCGAGCGCCTGCGCAGCGTCGAGCTGGCCCCGTTTTCCGACGCCATTTCAGGCGCTGCGGGGCGCGACATGGCGGCCCGGCTGGGCATGATCATGACGGCGCATGTCGTGTACCCAGCGATTGATGCGCGTCCTGCGACGCTGTCCCGACGCTGGTTGACCGACATCCTGCGGGGTGAGCTGGGCTTTGACGGCGTGATCCTGTCGGATGACCTGGACATGCGAGCGCTGCACGCCGAAAACCTCGAGTCCTCGGGCTTGAAGCTGCGCGACGAAGGCGATGTCGTCGTCGAGAGCCTGCTGGCCGGCTGCGATGCCTTTCTGCTGTGTCGCGATCTCGATCGCCAGGCTCGGGCGGAGTCCGCGCTGCGCCATGCCGCCGCCGAGCGCCCGGAAGTCCGGGCCCGCCTGGTCGAAAGTGTCCACCGCATGCGGCGCTTCCGATCGACGCTGTCGTGGCCGTGTCCCGATCGCGTGGCGCTGTCGCGCTTGCCCGACCCGCAGCACCAAGCCCTGCGCGAGCGCCTGCTTCTTTCGCTGCACTAGGCTGCCGATCGCGGCTTACCGAAGCTGCGCCAGCAGATCAGGTAGCTCAAGCAGCGTGTCCAGCAGGTGATGCGCCGCCGACTGGTCCTGCCCGTAGCGATTGCCCGCCCGAACCGCCACCACCCGCATGCCCGCCGCACGCGCCGCCGCAATGCCAGGGGTTGAGTCCTCGATGGCCACGCAGCCTGCCGCCCCGACGCCAAGCGCTGCTGCCGCTTGCAGATACGCATCGGGGGCCGGCTTGCCGCGTGGGTATTCACCGGCGCACAGGCTGATCGGGAAGCAGGCGGCCAGGCCCAGCGCCTGCAGCATTAGCTCGGCCTCGCTGCGCGTTGATCCGGTGACCAGCGCCAGCGGCCAGCGCGTCGAAAGCTCGCGGACGATCTCGCGCGCGCCAGGCAGGATGGTGACCCCGCGCTCGGCCAGAAGCTCTTTGCGGGCCGCGAAGACGGCCTCTTCAAACTCGCGATCGCTCCAGATCACGCCGCCGTTGCGACGCAAAAGGGCCAGGATCTCGCCGGCCCCGTGCCCGACGACAAAGTCGCGCTCGCTTGTCGAAAGCGATCGACCGATGTGCTGCAGGGCCCGTTCAATGCCGTCTGCACAGTCCCCTTCGCTGTCGACCAGCGTGCCGTCCAAGTCAAAGCAAACTGCCTGTACCGCCATGTGCCCGAGGCGGGAATCGAACCCGCACGCCATACGGCTAAGGATTTTAAGTCCTCTGCGTTTACCAGTTTCGCCACTCGGGCCGGCGCTGCGCCGAAGGGAGATTATGTATCAAAATTCCCGCGGCCATCGCCAAGGGAAACACCGACAGGGCCGCTCGCCGAGCGCCTTCGTGACAGATTGTCAGAACGCGCGAGCGCCCAGATGTCAGGCTGTCCGCCCGCCGCTGAGGCCGCCAGCGCCCCCGCCCCTTTGCCCGGCACGTCGACGGAGGCGGTAGAGCCCAGGCGCCACGCCGCGAGCGCTTGCAAAAATTTGTGGTGGTCTGCCTCTTGCTCTACGAACTCAGACCATGAAGTCGATCACCGCCCCCAATGTCACGCTGCGCGGGGTTTTGGGCACGACCCTGCTGCTGCTGAGCGTGCCGGCTTGGGCCCAGACCACTGGCACGACCAGCGCCGACAAGGGCACCTGCGAAGGCATGGTCGGCATGCAGGCCATCCAGGGGACCACCTACGTCACCGTCGGAAAAGAGCCGATCATGAGCAACGCCGGCTATGTCTATAGCCGGGCCGAGTGCGAGTGCAAGACGACGGATCTGGGCATGCGCATCCTGATGACGACGCCCATTCCGTCCGGCACATCGGGGGTTGGCGCCGAAGCCTGGGTCGGGGCCAGCGACTGCACGTCATCGACCAACCGAACGCAGACCGGCAGCATCTGCGAAAAAAGCGACAGCGCGGTCAGCGTCAGCAGCTTCATGTCGACCGCCGCCATCGACATCGCGTTTTCGTCGGAAAAGATCCCAAACCCCAAGACCGTGAACTGGATGCCGACGCCAGACAAGCCGGTCTGGCCGTATTCCTGCGACGTCAACGGCACGTCGACGCGCACGCTGTATGTGCTCTTGGGCGATGTCTCGGGGTCGCCGGCTTCGTGCAAGATGCCCGTCACCGTCGACACCACGCCGCCACCCGAGCCCCAAAACGTCAGCGCGGCCAGCGGCGACAGCGCTATCACCATGCGCTGGGAAGCTCCGACGGGCGACAACTCACAGGACATCGAGTACTACCAGATCCTGTGTCGCCGCCCCGAGCAGCCGACCAAGCCGGTCAAGGACAGCGCCTTCCTGTCGAGCGTCCGCTACTACTACTCGGTCTGTCTGAACGGTCAGATGTACCGACGGCCCCCACCGACGCAGGCCGCCAACCAGCCTGAACATCCGACGGACGGCATCCCGGCCGCATCCGCGGATCCGAAGGACACGCCGTTTTCGCTGCACCCGGCCTTCATCTGTTCCGATCGCGTGCAGGCCATGGGCGCCTCGTCGTTCAGCACCCGCGTCGACGGTCTAACCAACGGCGTGGCCTATCAGCTTGCCGTGGTGGCCATCGATCGCAACGGCAACCCATCGACGCCCAAGACCCTTTTGACCGCAACGCCGCAGCAGGTCGCGAACCCCTTCGCGCAGTACTGCGAGGGCAGCGGCGACTGCCCGACGGGCCTTGGCTGCTCGCTGTCCGCGGCGCGCCCCACCCCGTCGTATGCCCCCTGGCTGGCCCTTTGGGGTCTGCCCTTGATCCTGCGCCGTCGTCGGTCGGTCCGCGGCGGCCTACAGCCATCCCTTCGGAGCCCCGCGTGAGCCCGCGAGCACCTACCCATTCGTTGCACGTCCTGCTTGGCGGGTCCCTGGCTCC
>JAYRFD010000537.1:0-1864 GCA_041908565.1 Polyangia bacterium
CGCATCCCCCTTGAACGACGCGCTGCTGCCCTTGCTGTTGGTCGACGCCAAGCGCAGCACTTTTTCGTACTCGCTCATCGCTTCGACCAGCTGATCTTGTTTCTCGTAGATCTGGGCGATGCGCACTGCCATCTCTTGCGATAGCTGGGCGCACGCATCGGCCAGGCTCTTCTTCTTTTCGCACTGCTTTTCGGCCTTGTGCAAAAGCTTCAGTGCCTTGCCAAAGTCCTTGGCGGCAAACGCCTGCAGCCCCTTGCGCGCCAGCTGACCGATGCCATCCAGCGCTTTGTCTCCACTGCTTTCGGGCAGCGCGACCGAGACATCGGAAGCCGCTGCATCGGGTGGTGAAGGCGGCGTTCCTGCATCGACAGGTGGCGGATCGCTGGTTCCGGCGTCGGGCGCAGCGGGCGCATCGGCTTCGGGGGCAGCAGCGGGTCGCAGCAGGCGCGGGACGCCATCGCTGTCATCGCGCGACTTGCCTGGCTTGTTGGTGGCAGCGGCCCGGAACCGACTCAGATCACCGAAGCGAGCCACCAGCGCCGCGGCTCGAAAGCGCACGCCAGCATCGCTGTCTTGTTGCAGCAAGCGCAGCACAGGCAGGCCCGGTGGCCCTGTGGGACCTTCGGCCAGATCGGCCGCGACTTCAGCCACCAAGCGACGCACCAGCCGTTCGGCATCGCGCGCGGCATCCAGCAAGAACGGCACCGCCAGATCGGCCGGCAGCTTGCCCAGCGCTTCCACCGTCGCCATTCGTTCGCCGACATCGGGGCCATGCAGCAGACGATCCAGGTCGCGCGGCGGCGGCGCCTGTTCGCCCAAGCGCCGCAAAAGAGCAAACGCCAGCACACCACCGCGTCCACCGGTCGAAAGTGCATCGCGCAGCACGGGCACCGATCGGCTGTCGCCTTGCTCGGCCAAGCGCTGCGCTGCGCTGATGCGCACGCTGCTGTCTTTATCCGCCAGCATGGCGACCAGCAGTGCGGCCGCGTCCTTGGGCTCGCTCTGTTCCGCCAACATCTGCCGCGCGTCGCGGTCCGGCGACGACTGCAGCGCCGCCAAGGCCGGTCGCTGGCCTTCATCGCCCAGCCGCAGCAGCGCCGCACGAGCCAGCACCTGTTCGCTGGGTCGTCCCTGCGTCAGCACATCGCGCAGCCAGCCAGCCACTTCCTGCTGCACCTGCGTCTGCGCTTGGCCTTTGTTCGGCGACTGCGCTTGCGCTTGATCCACCAGCGTCTTGGCGACGCGAGCCAGGCCTCGCAGCGCTTCTTCGCGCACGGCCACTTCGGCGTCGTACAGCGCTTCGCGCAGCGCCAGCAAGGCCGGTCGTGTGCGCTTGCGTCCCAGGGCGCGCACTGCGCTCTTGCGGACTCGCGCATCGCCGTCCTTCAGCATGGCGGACAGCGCTTGCGTGGCCGAGTCGTTGTCGAGATCCCCCAACACAGCGGTGCCGGCCTGACGAACCAGCCAGCTGCTGTCGCGCAGGGCATCTTGGGCCCAGCTCAAGCTCTGTTCCGAAAGCACGCTGGCATCCAGCGCCGATAGACGCAGCACCGAAATCGCCGTCGCTTGCCGCAGTCGGTCCAGCGTCCCATCCAGCAGCTTCGGGCGCAGCAGATCGATGTCGCGCAAAGATCCGCCGCTGCCCAGGCCCTCGACCGCCAGCAGCTGAGCGCTTTGGCTGGCTGCCGGATCGCGCAAGACCTGGCGGAACAGATCGCCCAGCGTCGTGTGTTCGGGACCGATAAAAAGTCGGGCGGCCAATAGCTGCTGCGGGCCGGGGTTGTCGGCTAGCTCGCGCAGGACTTCGCGGCCTTGCGGTTCGCCCAGCTGGGCCAAGCGATACGCGATCGGCAAGCGCTTCTGC
>JAYRFD010000538.1:0-2744 GCA_041908565.1 Polyangia bacterium
CATCCTGGTCGCGGGTGCTGCAGCGGGCCGAAAAAGCGAACACCGCCTTGCTGCTGGTCAGCGACGAAGCGGTCAGTGGAAGCTCGGCGGTTGCGACGCTGCGCTGTGCGGCGGGGGAAGCGGTGTGGCAGCGCGTTCCGGGCGGTCGTTGGCTTTTGCACAGCCAGCGCACGGCCATCGAAGTGACGCGCAGTCGCTTGTCAGCACCGGGTGATTCCATTGCCCTGCGTCTGCAGCGATAGCGACGGAGATCTGCCATGCGCCTGCCTTCGCGAGTCGCCTGTCTTCGCCTGCTTCATTCATCCACGTCCGGCCTGTGCCGTCTGGATGCGCTGCACGATCTGGCGGCCGCGTTTTCGCCGCGCGTTGAACGGGCGCGATCCGGCCAGGAACAGGCGGTCTGTCTGGAAGTCGGCGATCTGCGTCGGCTGTACCCCAGCGAATACGATCTGGTCGACGCGATGCGTGGCATGGCGATCGACTTGGATCTGCCGGTCGGCGTGGTCGTCGCCAGCAACAAGACCGTCGCGCAGGTCCGGGCTCGCGGACTGACCGAACAATCCCCGACGGCCATCGTGCCTGAAGGTTGGGAACGCAGTGCGCTTTCGGCGTTGCCTCTTTCGGCGCTGGATCCATCGGCAGATCAGCTGCAGCGCATGCGGCAGTGGGGACTTGCGCAGGTCGGCGATCTGGCCCGCTTGCCGCGCAAGGCCGTCGCGGCTCGCCTGGGACAAAGCGGCCTGGCCCTGCACCTTGTGGCCTGCGGCGAGTGCCATGCGCCGTTGTACCCGTCTCCACCGTCGGCAGAAGTAATCGAAGAGCAGGGCCTGCTGGATCCCCTGGCCGATCTGGAGCCGCTTTTGTTCGTCTTTCGCGGGCTGATCGATCGCGTCGTCAGTCGGCTGCGCGCTCGATCTTCTGCCTGCGGAGGCTTGCAGGTGGTTCTGCAGCTGACCGAATCGGTGGCCGGGCGCGGTGGTGCATCGTCGGAAGATCGGCGCACGATCGCAGTGGCCGCCCCGACGCAGAAAGTGCCTGCGCTGCTGGATCTGCTGCGCGTGTCGCTGGAATCACAACCACCGCGTGCCGCCATCGATCGCATCCAAGTCCGAGCGACGCCGGTCGACCCGCGGCCCGTACAGCTGGATCTGTTTGCCCCCGCTGGCCCTGCCCCTGAACGCCTGGCGACGACGCTGGCTCGCTTGCAGGCCTTGTGTGGGGCGGCGCGCGTCGGGCAGCCGCAGGTGCCCGACAGCTATACGCCGGGGGCAGCTGCCTTATCAGACTTTGTTGACCCGAGTCAGCGACGACAGACCAGTGATCGAGGCAAGGCCGACACTGCCCGCGTTTCCCCCGCCGCGCAAGCGACGCTGAGCGTGTTTTTAGCGACCCGCGTCCTGCGTCCTGCGCAGCCCGCGCAAGTGGTCTGCCAAGCGGCCTCTCCAGCGCGCTTGGACGGCGGCCCCTTCGTCGGGGAAGTCCGACGCAGCGGCGGACCGTATCGATTCAGCGATGATGGACGGACGCGCGACTATTTTGATGTCGAGCTAGACAGCGGCAGCTTGCTGCGCCTGCGCCACGATCTGGATGCCGGGCGCTGGTTTGTCGACGCGGTGTACGACTGAGCCCGCCCATGTCTGCCGAGCTTGGACCCTATGTCGAGCTGCGCTGCCAGAGCGGCTTTTCGTTCCTGCGCGGTGTCAGTTCCCCCGAAGATCTGGTCGATGCGGCCGCTGCGCTGGGCTATCGCGGGCTGGCTCTGACCGATCGCTGCGGCCTGTACGGCGCGCCGCGCTTTTTGAAAGCCGCTGCTCGCGCCGGTCTGCACGCTATCGTCGGGGCCGAGGTCCACATCGACGATCAGCCGCTGCTTTTGCTGTGCGAAAACGCCGTCGGTTATCGTCACCTGTGTCGCCTGATCAGCGCTGAAAAGCGGCGCCTGGGCCACGGTCTACACGGCGCGCTGAATCAAGAGGATCTGGTCACACACGCCGCCGGACTGATTGCCATCGTCGGTGGTCCCGATTCGATCGTCGCCACCGCGCTTTCGCAGCAGGCGCAAGGGCGCAGCGATGCCATCCCCGCCGTCGAAGCGTACCTGCAGCGCTTGCAGTCGGTGTTCTGCGCCAACGGTCAAAAAAACCTGTTCTTCGAACTGCAGGTTCATTTCGAACGCGAAGAAGATCGTCGCAACCTGGCCATGGTCCGGCTGTCGCAGCGTCACGGCGTGCCTTTAATCGTCAGCAACGACGTGCGCAGCGCTCGATCCGATCGCGCGCTTTTGTGCGACGCGCTGGACTGCGTGCGTCAGGGCACCACGCTGCGCGCCGCCGGCACGCGCCTTCTGCGAAACAGCGAACGTTATCTGAAGCCGCCGCAGGAAATGGCCGCGCTGTTTTCCGACGTGCCGGGGGCCTTGGCGACCACGCTGGAAGTGGCCGAGCGCTGTCAGTTTTCCATGCGCGACTTGGGCTATCGCTTTCCCGACTATCCGGTGCCCGGCTGCGCTTCGGAACTGGATCATGCGCAGCGGCAGCGGGCCCAGCAGGACTTTCTGCGGGCTCGTGTGTTCGACGCCGCACCGACGCGGTTTCAGCCGTTTTCCGAACGCGCGCGTACACAGCTCGATCGCGAACTGCAGCTGATCGCCAAGCTGGGCCTTAGCGGCTACTTCCTGATCGTCTGGGACATCATCGAGCTGTGTCGCGCCCGCGGCATCCTGGCCCAAGGGCGAGGCAGCGCCG
>JAYRFD010000539.1:0-2139 GCA_041908565.1 Polyangia bacterium
CACCCAATACCGCGTGCGTACGAAGGGATAGGTCGGCAGGGGGATGCTCTGACCGCCATCGAGAAACAGCGAAGCCCAGTGCAGATCGCAGCCGCTTGCGTACAGCGCACCCAGGGCCGAAAACAGCGGACGGCGAGCGTCGGATGCGCCGCTCTTGGGGCGTCGCAGCGTCGGAATGACGCGGATCTCAAGGTCCTTGTCGGCGGCGCATCGCGACACATTCCAGGTCAGCGCCGGATGCGGCCCCAGCTCGACAAACAGGCGGTGACCGTCGCCCAAAGCGGCCTGAATGGCGCTGGCAAACCGCACGCGGTCGGTGACATTGCGCAGCCAGTAGTCGGGATCCAGCGCGGCGGCTGTAACCCGCTGACCCAGGACCGTGCTGTACAGCGGGTACACAAGGGGCGACGGATGCAGGTCCAAGCTCGCCATCCCCGCCGAGAGCCTTGGCACAAGCGATCGAAGCCGTGGACTGTGAAAGGCATAGTCAACGGTCAGTCGGCGGCTGCGCAGCCCCTGTTCGGATAGCTGCTGCAGCGCCTGCGACAAGGCAGCGGCGTCACCGGCCAGCACACAGGCCGATGGGTCGTTTTCTGCGGCGATCGCCACGCGGTCGTGCAGTCCCCGCGCATGTAGCAGCGCTTACACCAGCGCGGCGGGGGCTTCGACGGCGGCCATGCCCCCAAGCCCAGTTTCGGCCTGCAGCACGCGGCCACGCAAGCAGGCCAGGGCGAGTGTCTGTTCCAAGGTCAGCGCGCCGGCGATGTGCGCCGCGGCTAGCTCGCCCACGCTGTGACCGACGACGGCGGCCGGCACGACTCCGGCTTCGCGCAGCACGGCCGCCAGCGCGATCTGCAGACAGCACAAGGCAGGCTGAGCGACTTCGGTCGCCTGCAGGCGCGACGTGGACTCGGGCCGCGCTAGCTCGGCCCGCAGCGAACACCCCGCAAGCTGAGCGACCAGCGGCTCGCAGCGACGCATTGTCTGCGCAAAGGCGTCGGTTCCATCCAGCAGATCGGCGCCCATTCCTGCCCACTGCGCGCCCTGTCCGGTCAGGACCAAGACCGGGGCCGAGGCACGGTCGCTGTGTCGCACTCCCTGCGTTCCGTCGAGGGGGGGACGCCCCAAGGCCGCTTCTGGCAGCGCGGTTAAAAGCTCGGCTAGCGACGAAAAGGGGATGGCAATTCGGTGCGCGTGGTGGGTTCGTCCCAGGCTGGCGCTGTAGGCCAGATTGCGCAGGCCGGCGGGCCCCTCGTCCGTCAGAAGAGGCGCTTCGGCATCGGTTAGAGCCGCGGCATAGTCCCGACATAGCTGGCGCAGGGCCGCATCGCTGCGCGCTGACAGCGGCAACAGGTACAGCGGGGGAGCGCTCGAACCGGCTGCGCCGGCATCGCAAGCACTGGGTGCGGGCTGTGCGCTGGGAAGGGGTGGGGCCTCCTCGACAATTACGTGTGCATTCGTGCCGCTGAGCCCAAAAGCACTGACTCCCGCTCGCCGTATGCGCGGACCCGCCGGCCACGGCACGGCCTGGTCCAGAATGCGCAAGCGCGAGCCGCCCAAGCGGATGCGCGGGTTCAAGTGGCGGAAGTGCAGGTTGGCTGGCAGGGTCTGGGCCTGCAGGCAGGCGATGGTCTTGATCAGCCCGGCCATGCCAGCCGCCGCTTCCAGGTGGCCCAGGCTGCTTTTCACTGCGCCGACATGCAGCGGCCTTTCCCCGGGGCCAAAGACAGAACGCAGCGCGTCGATCTCGATGGGGTCGCCCAGTGAAGTCCCGGTGCCGTGCGCTTCGACAAAGTCGATGTCGTCGGGCTGCAGGCGGCTGTCGGCCAGCGCCGCCCGCAGCATCTTGGCTTGCGCCAAGCCGTTGGGAGCCGTCAGGCCCGTGCTGCGACCGTCCTGGTTCACGGCCGATCCACGCAACAGCGCGAGGAGCGGGACACGCTGGGCCACAGCATCCGACTGCCGCATCAGCACCACGGCGCCGGCTCCTTCGCCGCGGGCAAAGCCGTCTGCCGCGGCGTCGAACGTACGACAGCGGCCGCTGGGCGAAAGGGCCTGACTGTTGGCCAAAAGCAGCGACCCGCGGGCCGACAGCACGACATTGGCAGCGGCGGCCAGCGCATAGTCGCACTCGCCTCG
>JAYRFD010000540.1:0-4106 GCA_041908565.1 Polyangia bacterium
CAGCAGGGGCCGCAGTTTTTCGATGAACGCGAAGACGTGCTGTTCCTGGTCGATGGCGACTACCACACGCAGGCGCTGTACATCGACACTGGGGAACAGGTCGATCTGGGCCCCATGTACTGGGGTCAGACCGTCGATCGTCTGTACATCGGCATGGACTTCGATGGCGCGCTTTGGATGTACGACATCGATGCGAAAAAGGCGCTGCCCATCGGATACCGCGTGTCGACGATCGGCAACGTGCTTGGGATCCGTCTGCAGTCGCGCGAGATCGTCACCTGTGACTGGGATGGTCTGCGGGCTTTGGCGCTGCCGCGCGTCGATGAACCAGTGCGCGTGGTGGCGCCGCAGCGTGTGCTGGATGCCACCCCGTGCGAGATCAAGTACTCCAGGCTGGAACGGCTGGGCGCGTATCCCATCTACTCTCCCGACGCTGGCGCGCCGACCTTTCAGGTCCGCGCGGTGCCCATCGATGGCAGGGGCGCGCCCAGCATCATGCTTAGCAACGTCGATGGAGTCGTCGTGCCCGCTGATGGCAACGCCGAAGCGCGCAGTGTCGTGAAGCGCATCGAAGACACCGCATACACCGCGATCGTCTTGGCCGGCGTCTGCCAAAACCGCGCGACGTTCTATCGCACGACCCCCGATGGCATCTATGGCCTGGGGGTCAGCGACGGCTGGATGAACGGTCAACGCTTCATGGAACGCGGTCGCGACGTCCGTTTTTCGCCCGACTGCGATCACCTGTACTTCAAAGAGCACACAGCCAATGTCCGCAAGCTGGGGACGCTGTACGCGCTGCCAGTGCCCGCTGATTCCACGCGCGATCGGCCGCTGCAAAAGCCACTGCGCTTGGCGTACAACGTCGGCTTGATCGCGCTGATGCCCGACGGGCGACTGCTGGCATCGACCGACCTAGCGGTGCTTGGATCGCACAACCGCATCGTGGCCATCGATATCAAGACACGGCAGGCGCAGGCCTTGGCCTGGGGCGTAAACGCGGTGACGCGCGCGCTATTTGTCGGCAGCTACATCCCTGGGCGACGCGAGATTGTCTTGGAAGTGCGCGATGGCAGCGTCGGCGGACTGCACGGCATGGTGGTGCTTGGCGAAGGCGAAGGCCTGCCGCCGCGCTGATCGAGCGCGACGTGGCTACTCAAGCGGACCGCCGGCGAGCCACGAAAACGAATACACGCCGCTGCGCGCGCGCACGCCGTTTTGATACAGGCTTAGATCGGCCGCGTTGTCGTTGCGGTTGCTGAAGCGATACAGCGCGGGACTGTCCTGCACCTTGGGCACCAGCGAAAAATCGACGGTGTCAAACCAGATACGCGGGTCGATGCGCAACAGCAGCGTGCCGCCTTCTTGCGGTGTTAGATCGGCGGGGATCAGCGACACGATGCGCTGCTTGCAGATCGGATTGGTCCCCGGGTACGCGGGATCCATCGATGGGATCGCGCGGTTGCGACCGATGCTCAGGCGCGCTTCAAACGGATAGGTCTGCCCGCCTTTCTGCGCGGTTCCGGATGCGTCAACGATCACCGTGTTGTCATCGACGCGGTTGACGTCCCCGCTGGTCAGCCAGACCTCGCCCGCTTTGGCTTCGCTGGCGATGCCTTGGCCGCCCATGGGAAACGGCTGCGGGCGTGGCGACAGCGCATCGACCCGCAGAGAGCTTGTGACTTGCGCGACGTAGATGCCCGGCGTGATGCAGCCGGTCTCTTGCGCGCCTGAGGTTGGCACGGTCTGGTTCAGGTACAGCGCGCCGACATAGATCTGCGCACGATCTAGCGTTACGCCGTAGCCCAGCGAAGTGGCGAACAGCAGCGGCCCCCCTGTCGCGTCTTGCGGCCCTGCTGCTGCGGCGGCGAACTGCACGCGTGCGCCGCCGGTGGTGTCACCACAACCGGTGGCCAAAAGCCCTGTGCTGACCACGCAAGCAAACAAGCCAAGGCGTGGTGAAAGTCGTCGCGTCATCGGCCACCTCCCAGCTGAATCGACAGCGAAAACAAGATCTGCCGTGGGGCTCCAGCGCTGAAGTGGCGCATCGGCACCAGCGTCGGGAACGGCTGGCTGCCAAAGTCCGATGCGTAGTTGTATTCGCCCAGCCGGTACTGCGCATCGAACAGGTTGGTGGCCACCAGGCCCAGGTCAAACAGCCAGATTCCGACGGCGGCATGCAGATCCATGACGGCGATCGGGTTGCTGCGTTCGCCCTGTGGTAACGGCCGCGGCGACACATAGGTGAAGCCAGATGCCAAGTTGCCACGAAAGGCCTTGCCGCGAATGCGCAGCTTGGACCAGGGCAGCTCACCAAACAGCGATCCGTCGAAGCGGAACACCCAGTCGGGGACGTAGGGAATCAGCAGCCCGGTGTCATCGAAGGTCGCGCGCACGTACGTCAAGTTGGCCGCGACATCGAAGAAGCTGCCCTGGATGCGCGCCGCGCTGGCGCTGCCGATGCGCGTGGTGCCGTTGCTTAACAGGTTGCGTCCAGCGGTCTGCGAAAAGATCAGATCGCGATCGACTCGCGTCTGGAAGAACGCCGTGCGCAGGCTCAGATCGATTGGACCCAGGCGACGGGAAAACGACAGCCCCGCATCCACCGACTGCGCGCTGGCAAACGGCGTCTTGGCATCCTGCGTGATGTAGTAGGGATCGATCGATCGCACGCCTTGCCCATAGCTGACGGCGGCCGAGATGCCCCACAGCGGACCCAAGATCAGCGAAGCGCGCGGCAGAAGCGCGCTGCCGGTGGTGGTCGATCGCTGGATCGGCTCGCGATACTTGCCGAAGTCCTGCTGACTTAGACACGACGCATCGCCCGGCGGATTTTCCCGCGACGGGTGCGCGACCGACTGCACGGCGCAGCGATCCAGCACGTCATAGGTGAACAGATCGCCGCGCACGCCGCCGCGCAGTGCGATGTAGCGATGCGGTCGCAGGTTGAAGTCCAGGTACAGACCGATATCGCCAAGCCGCGATTCCAGGTCGGTCTCGACGGCGTATGGGTTGCCGGTGGCTGCTTCCACGCGGTGCTGCGAGTTGCCCACCAGATCACCGCGCGCGAAGTAACCGACTTCGACTTCTTGCGTCTGGTGCAGAAGATCGCCGCTTAGGCGAGCGAAGCCACGTGCCCCAAACGTGCCCGCCATCGACTGCAGATCGATCAGATCGCCGCGCTGGCCGTGCAGGCTCTGCGTCGGTTCCTGCGTGTCCAGCAGGAAGCCGGTGAAGTTTTCGCGCAGCCGCATCGGGCGCGCGATGGCATACGCCTGGTTGCGCAAAAGCAGCGATCCGAACCGCGATTCCAGAAAGCCGCTCAGCGAATAGCGACCGGTGTCGGCCCCTTGCTTGGTGTCGTAGGTGTCGAAGAAGCCAACGCGTCCGCTGCGGAAGTCGTCTTCGCGTAGCACGCCGGCGCTGTGAAAGCTGGCGATGTAGGCCTGCGCCGTGATGCGGTACAGGTGGGCGCCGCTTTTGCCTTCGTACTGCGCCATCACCGTCGCTCGTCGCCCGTCACGGTTCTGGCCATAGCCGGCGGTTTCGTACAGCTCAACGGCTGCGAACGTGCCTTCGCGAGCCCCTTTTGGACCCCACAGCAGAAGCGCGCGGAAGGTGCCAAACGATCCGGCTGTGAACTTCCCGGTGATGCCGCGCTGCGACAGCCCAAGCTCGTAATCCGCACTGCCGGCCACGGCATAGTTGCCTTGCCGCGGATCGAAGGGCCCCTCGATCACACGCAGCGCGCTGATTAGTTCGGGCAGGATGAAGTGGGTGTCGGAATAGCCGTTGCCGTGCAGGTTGCCGCTCTCGTTGATCGGCACTCCCCCGACGGAAAATTCGATGTCTTGGCCTTCGCGCGCATCGAAGCCGCGCAGGAACACCTGATCGGCGTGGGCTTCGCTGCCGTCGTTGGTCAGTAAGATGCCCGGCACCAGCTTCAAAACCTCGCTGGCGTTCTTGCGTGGCACCGCGGACAACGCGCCGACTTCGACGTGAAAATCGGCAGCGCCGCGGGAGGGTGGCGGCGGTCGCTTGCCGGTGACGGTGGTGGAAAATGCGCCGGCGCCACTGCTGGATCCCGCCACGCTGCTGCTGCTGGC
>JAYRFD010000541.1:0-3944 GCA_041908565.1 Polyangia bacterium
GCGAATGAACGTCGGTAGCAACAAGTTCACGCTGTACTACGCAGCCAATGGCGCACCCGGCAAGCCGACGTATGTGACGCAGATTGGCATGGCGACCAGCCAGGACGGCAAGGTCTGGTCCAATCACAGCGCAACTCCGGCCCTGGGTGTGCCTGCCTTCGACGGCACCATGGACACATCCAACCCAATGACGGCGCGGCCCGATGCCTTCGGCGTCTCGGATCCCTGGGTCATGACCGAGGGCAGCGACACCGTTCTGTACTATGCCGGCCTGGACTGCAGCGCGGGCACAAGCTGTGTGTCCGCCATCTTCCGCACGGTCAGCACCGACGGTGGGCAGACCTTCCCGCCGGGCTCAATCGTGCTGGCCGGACGCCAGGGCATCGCCGAAGAGGCAGGCGGCGTCGCCGGCCCCAGCATCTACTTCGCGAATGGCCAGTACACGATGGCCTACACCGCGCTGCCAACCCCGGTGCAGCGCAATCGCGTCCTGCTTCGCAGGGGCCTTACCGCCGCGGCGATTGGCATCGCGACCAGCAAAGATGGCAAGACGTGGACCAACGCCGTCGGCAGCGGTAACGTCCTAATCACCAAGGCCCCCACAACCTATCGCTGGCAGGGCGCGGTTTCGCCAAGCCTGTTCATGAGCGGCCAGGCCATGAAGATGTACTTCGGCGGCACCATCAACCAAGCCGGCGTCGGCGAGTTCTACAGCATCGCCACCGCCGACGTCATGGTCCAGCAGTAGTTCAGCCGTCGCGTGGCCGTCGCTTAGGCCCCCGCCCGTTCCTCCCATAGATCCCACGGAAACGACTTGACCCGACGCAGGTGCAAAAGCGCCGGCACGGGCTCTTTTGGCAGACGACAGAAGTATCGGAAGGTCGTCGTCATGGCGCCAAATACCGTCTCCAATTGCTGGTAATCGGCCTGTGCGGCGATGTTGCTGCGCAGCGGCGGGGGCACCTGCGGATCGCGACGATAGGCACGCAGCCACTGCAGCAGCCGCGGATGGTAGTCGGCCTCTTCCACGATGGCGCCGATCGAGCGCTGCCGCGGGTGCCGGCCTTCGGTCATCTCGACTAGCTGACGCTCTAGCTCATCCACGCCATCGGCAAACATCTGCAAAAGCTGCACGTCATACAGCGGGTTGGCGTGCACCACTTGCATCAGGTGGCCAATGATCCCGTCGGCGGTGCTCAGCAAGCCGATGGGGTCCGCCAGCGAGGCCGGTTCGTCCAAAAAGCGCAGCACCTGATGAAACGTGTAGCTGATGCCTTGGCTGCGATAGTAGTCCGCTGCCGCCGGCGAGATCCAAAACCGCAGCATATCGATCGCGCCCACGACTAGCTGCGCGCGTGTGGGGATGTCCGCGATCACACCACAGGCTCGCAGGCGGTCCATGCGGCGGTCGATCTCGTCCCCCTTCCCATAGGCGGCAAGCAGCGACGCAAAGCGCTGGCCTTTACCCAGCCAAGCGTCCGGTGGCCCCATCGCATCGGCCAGCAACTTCCAAGGTCGTTCAGTCAGTCGGTCTGTGCTCTTCATGCGGCTCGCTCCGGTGCAGTATAGTGGGCCATGGCCGTCATCTCGCAAGATGGCGTACCGGTCGAGGCCGAATACGACAACGACCTTGCTGCTGCGTCTTCGGCTTCACGTCCCGGGGCCGAGCCAGCGCAGGTTTCCGCCTTCTATGAAAACCTGCAAAGGCGGCGGCCCATCGTCACGTGGGGGCTGCTCGCTCTGCTGGTGCTGACGTTCCTGCTGGAACAGTACTGGGGAGGCTCTCGCTGGAACGCGACGCTGATTCGCATGGGTGCCGAAGTTCCCGCACGCATCCAAAAAGGCGAGTGGTGGCGTCTGCTTGCACCGATGTGTCTGCACAGCGGCTGGCCCCACTTCTTGATGAACAGCTTCGTTCTGTTCTCTCTTGGCCCCTTTTTGGAGCGCTTGTTTGGTAGCTCGCGTTTCCTGGTTTTGTACGTCGCATCCGGCCTGCTGGGCTGCCTGTTCGGAACGCTGTTTGCGTCGGTGTCTGGCTTGACCCTCAGCGTGGGAGCATCGGGTGCATTGTTTGGCCTTTTGGCCGCTACCGCGGTCCTTGGCTTCCGCCCACGAGGTCAGCTGCCGCCAGGCCTGGTCGCCAGCATCAAGAAGAACGCCATCATCAACCTGGCGCTAAACACCGTCCTGGCGCTGCTTCTGAACATCGATTACTTGGCTCACTTGGGCGGTACGCTGGCGGGCCTGATGCTGGTCGGATTGGGCACGATCTCGCCGACTCTATGGCCGCGCAGCGACGGTCGTCCGCACGCCAGCCTGTTGCCCGCGATCTTGGCATCGCTGTCCGGTGGATTGTTGGTGACCGCGCTATTGGTAGCCATCGTGCACGGCAAGCCGTGGCTGCTCCGTCAGCCGCTGCAGTTTGTACGAACGCCCTTGGGAACGACGGGGCTCAGCATCGAACTGCCAACCGTCCTGGGGCCGGCCAAGATCACCAAGCGCAGCGACGATGCCACCGACGTGGCGATCGGCGATCCGCAGGAACGACTGATGGAGCTGACCCTGGTTCTTCAGCCCATGCCATCGGTCGGTCCCAGTCGAGAAGAACAGATCGCGATCTTTCACGACAACGCAGTTCACTATCGATCGGTCGGCCTTGATCGTGGCGCAGTGCGCACCGACGAGCCACGCCAGCTAGATGTCGCCGGCTGGCCTGCGCTGCAGCAGTCGCTTCGGCTGCCGGATGGCCGTCCCATGCAGCGCATCGATATGGTCGCCCACCGTCACCAGATCGTGCTTGAACTACGCGAGTATCGCGGTCTTCCCAAGAACCTGGCCCTTGACCTCACCGCATTGCTGGGCACGCTGCGCCACGACGCACCGCCGCCCTCTGCAAGCAAGGAGGAGCCGCATGGCTAGCAGCACCAGCAAGCCCCCTTCCAAGCCTCGCCCGGTTCGTCCCAAGCGCGCACAGGTTCGCGCCGTCGAGGACGCGCCGGGGACAAGCAGCGACGCCGGGGGCAAGAAGGCGAAACAGACCAACCCCGAGCAAGACTTCCTGCTGCGCTACTACAAAGACCTCAACCACCTGTCGTTGCTGTCGCCGGCCGCCGAGTACGAGCTGGCCCGTCGCATCGGCATCATGGAAGAGGTTCAGTGGGTGCACATCCTGTCCTTCGCTCCACTGGTCGATTACTGGCTGGATTTTCTGACGCAGGCCATGGAGCAAGAGCCTCACGAGGCGAGCCGTCTGCGCACATACGCCGCCAGCCTGCTTCACGAAAGCCGACACACCAGCCGTGAACTCGCCGAGCTAGCCAACCCAACCGCCGTCAAGCTGCGACAGCAGGATCAAGATCGCCTGCACATCAAAGCCGTGTTCGATGAGCTTCGCGAGCTGGCCAAGCTCTTGCAACCGCCACCGCCGACCACGCGAGGTCGGCGATCGCGATCTTCACCGTCGATTTCGACGGCACGTACGGCGGCGCTGCTGGCCATCGCCCCCTTCGAACGGGAATGGCAGGTGTATGAACAGGGCCTCAATGTCATCTCGCAGCTGATCCGCCACGCCAAGGACGACTTCGTCAAAGCCAACCTGCGCTTGGTCGTCAGCATCGCGCGACGCTTCAGCAAAAGCCCGCTGCCTCTGCCCGACATCATCCAAGAGGGCAACATGGGCCTGATCAAAGCGGTCGAGCGCTTCGACTATCGTCGTGGCTTCCGCTTTTCGACCTACGCCACGTGGTGGATTCGTCACTCGGTGGCGCGCGGGCTGGCCGACAAAGGCCGCGTGGTTCGTCTGCCCGTGGGCATGCTGAACGATCTGCAGGTGGCGCAGAAAGCGCGCGCGCGACTGCAGCGCGATCTGGGGCGCCCACCCACGCGGCAAGAACTGGCCGCAGCGGCCAAGCTCAGCGACGACAAGCTGGATCTGCTCGAAAGCA
>JAYRFD010000542.1:0-1812 GCA_041908565.1 Polyangia bacterium
AGCCATACCGTCGAAAATCCAATCCTTGCCAGTGTCATCGGCACGCGCTGCCGACGCCTGTCCTGTGAGTCCATTGCACGCATCACGATACCGAACTTACCACCCTTCCGTACTTTCGCAGCGCTTTCCAGGCATCGGGCAAGTGCGGTCCGCGCGCTCGGTCGCAAACTTCGCGTTGGATTGTCGTAATGTGCGAAGGAAGTCTTTGCGAAGCGGTCGTCCAAGGGGCGCCTGCCGCTCTTGCTTCCCCCTCGCTGCCACGTACCTAGAAAACCATGACACACGAACCCTCGAAGACTGCGATGGACCTGGGCTGGCCCAGCCTGCTGGAACACCTGGCCACGCGCTGTCACACCATCCGCGGCGCGGCTCTGGCTCGCGGGCTGCAGCCCCTTTCCGGCGTCGAGGCCGCCCATCGCCGACAGGCCGAAGTGGCCGAGGCGCGCGGTCTGCAAGATCGCGGCGAGCCCCTGTCGTTCGGCGGCATCTACGACGTGCAGACGGCGCTTGATCGATCGGCCAAAGGCGGCGTCCTGGATCCCGACGAGCTCGTCGAGCTGGGAAGCACGCTGCTAGGGGCGACGCGCCTGCGGCGACACATCCTGACGCGCGCCGGCGAGCTACCCAACCTGCTGCCGATTGCGTCCGATCTGGCCGAGCTTCCCGAGGTGACTGGCCCGATCAGCGACGCCTTCGACGAACAGCGCAAGCTGAAAGACAGCGCATCGCCCGCGCTGGGCGGCCTGCGGTCACGCGTCAATCACCTGCTGGCCGATCTGGGGCGACGCACCGACGGACTGCTAAGCGAAGGGCACATCGCGCCGTACCTGATGGACCGCTTCGTGACGCAGCGCGAAGAGCGCTATGTCGTGCCGGTGCGAGCCGATGCGCGGACCCGCGTGCGCGGCATTGTGCACGGCACCAGTGCATCTGGAGCGACCGTCTTCGTCGAGCCTGAAGAGATCATCGACCTGAACAACCGCCTGAAGCTGGCCCAGCTGGAAGTCGCAGAAGAAGAACGTCGCATCCTGGCCGAGCTATCCCTGCGCATCGAACAAGCGGCACCGCGCATCGCGCAGAACCTGTCTGTTGTGGCCGTGCTCGACCTGATCGATGGCTGCGCCAAGCTGGCCACCGACCTGCGTGCATCGTCGGTGACTCTGCATCCCGCCGAAGCGAAGGAAGCCCACATCGACCTGCGCAACGGTCGGCATCCGCTGATGGTCCTGGCAGGCACGAACGTGATTCCCAACGACGTCGTCCTGCCCAGCCGCGGCACGCTGATCATCTCGGGACCGAATGCCGGCGGCAAGACGGTGTCGCTGAAGTTGACCGGCCTGTGTGTCTTGATGTCGCGGGTCGGATTGCCACTGCCCGTGCAGGAAGGATCGTCTCTGCCGTGGTTTGACGACGTGCTGACCGACGTTGGCGATGACCAGAGTCTGGAAAAAAACCTCTCAACGTTTTCCGCGCACATTCACAACCTGCACCGCTTTCTTTCGGCGGCCAAGCCCGCCACGCTGGTCCTTCTGGATGAAATCGCCGTCGGTACCGATCCAGAACAGGGTGCCGCCTTGGCGCAGGCCGTACTGGAAGCGCTGGCCCACGCGGGCGCCACGGTGCTGGTGACCACGCACTACGACCGGCTCAAGTCGCTGGGTTCAACCGGGGCTCCGTTTGCCAATGCCAGCGTCGGTTATGACCTGGCCAAGCTGGCGCCAACCTACCGCCTGCACTTGGGCATTCCCGGCGCTTCGTCGGCCCTGCCGGTGGCTGAACGCCTGGGCCTGCCGGCCCGCATCGTCGGACGCG
>JAYRFD010000543.1:0-1548 GCA_041908565.1 Polyangia bacterium
CTTGTCGCGCGCCACGCTGGCATCGGCCAGCGAGCGTCGCGGGTCCAAAAGGATCGAAGCGGGAAGGCCGGTGGCCAGCGCGCGCAGGCCGATCGAGCCGGCGCCGAACAGGGCAGAAAGGATGGCTTCTCGTCGGTTCGGTTGCATGGCGGACCTCCTACAGACCCATCGAGATGCTGGTTGGCGCCGAGCAGGCCAGCACGAAAGTGGACTTCATCGCATCCGTCGCCGAGATGCCCATGGTCTTGCTGGCAGCCGCGTGATGCTCTGCCAGGATCTGCCGCAGCGCTGCATAGCGCGCATCGGCCGGCAGCACGCCCATGATCGTGCGCACCATGTCGGAAAGCGCTGCATCGACCATGCGGCTGGAATATCGGCTGGGCTTTCCACCGACGGTGGCATCGACGGCGGAATCAGCGAAGCTGCGGCATAGCTGTTCGGTCGCCGCGCGATAAAACAGGCTGGGATCGGTGGCCAAGATCGGTGCCGTCGCTCCACGCGCATAGCCATCGCTGGGCACAAGCTGCGTCAGAGCCGGCGCACGACCGACGCTGCACAGGTTCGGCACACCCAAGCGGCTGGACATCGCCACGCACAGCTGATCGCGGCGCGACACTGAAATGGTCAGCCCTTGTTCGGCGAAGGTCTGCGTGTTGCGCGCGCCGGTGACCAGCGGAGACGACAGCAGATCGCGCAGCAGCAGCTTCCAGTTGAAGCCGCTCTTTTCAAACGAGTTGGCGATGCGCAGGAATTCGGGATCGGTCTCTAAACAGGCCGACGAGTTGGCCCAGTAACACAGCTTCTGCGTCCACGCGATCGCGAAGCGCGGATGGTTGGCCATCGCTTCGCCTAGCTCGCGCGGGTTGCTGACTGGACGCGTCACACCGTCGAAAGCGAACACGCCGGGCAGCGTGGTCTGGGCGGCGTCTTTTTGTTCGTGACCCATCAGCGTGAAGGCCTGGCGGAAGACCTGGCGCATCGGATCCAGCGTCTTGTGGCAGGCGTAACAAGCGGGCTCGGACGCGTGCTTGGCATCCAAGGCCGGCGACGAGATCGGCACCGTGTTGTTGCTGTCATCGAAGCTGCGGCCCAGCGCGACGATCAGCGTCTGGTTCATGGTCACGCGCGCCTGGTTGGCGACGTTGGTCGGCCAGTTCGCGAAGAAGGCGGGCGTCGAAAAGAAGCCGACGCGCGGCACGCGAAGCACAAGCTCGGTCGCGTTGCGCATCGCGTTCAGGTCATAAAACGGCGTCGAGGCTTCCATCCCCTTGGGCGCTCGAATGCGCACCATGCGCCAAGCGCTGTACGAAGCCACATCGAAGGCAGGCGTCGTCTGGATGTTCACTTCGCAGACGCCGCGAGCCGCGCTGACCGTGCCGAAGAACGACTGGTACAGGCGCACCGTGTCGCGCTTGAACACGATTGGATCCGCGCAGGGCATGGTCGGCGGCATCGGAGCCGGCCACGTCGGCACGTACCAGTTCATGAACAGCGGATCGGTCGGATTTAGCGTCTTTTCCAGCGGGATCGGGCCGCTCTTGTTGGTCA
>JAYRFD010000544.1:0-4058 GCA_041908565.1 Polyangia bacterium
CGGATCAACGACCTCAGCCATAACCACGACCGCGCGCCGATTGGATCTCCATCAAATGACGATCAGCGAAGCCTACACCGACGGAAGCATGGCGCAGGTTTGGGTTTGTGGATGGGAACTAGCTAGTACGACGGGGTCACTTCGCAGTACGGAGCGCCTCACTGCCGTCGAATCCTCCGGGCTCAGACAGTCCTCGGCGATTGGGGATCTTTGGGATGTGATCGAGCAGGACTTCGTGGCCTGCGGATCGTCGTTTCTTGTGGGCGCGGAGGAGTCGATGGCAGCGCGGCTACTCACGGCGAATTCGGCAAGTGGCCAAGCCGTACTACCGCACGCGCACCACAATGGCCGAGATGTTGTCGCGACTGCCCGCATCGTAGGCCGCTTGGATCAGCGCCTCGGTCGTCTGCTGAATCGCCGCAGATCCGCCGCCCCGCGCCTTGGCCAATAGAGACGTCAGCGCTTCATCGGTCAGCGGATCGCTCAAGCCATCCGAGCACAGAAGAAAGATGTCACCGGACTCGGCCGCGACGGTGCGCACGTCGGGCTCGGCGCGATCGGCCAGGCCCAGGGCGCGGGTGATGACGTTGGCAAACGAGCAGTCTCGCTTGCTGCGCATGGTGTCGGCCAGGCCCGCCGCGCGCGCTTCTTCGTACAGCGAGTGATCGCGCGTCATCGCTTCCAGCACATCGCCGCGCAGACGATAGATGCGGCTGTCGCCGACGTGTCCAAGCACGATGTTGCGTCCGGCCAGCGCCAGCGCCACCACCGTCGATCCCATGTCGCGCAGCGGTCCCGTGCGACGGGCGATGATGTTGCGATTGGCCAAGCGGATCGCGGCGACCAGCAGGTTTTCTTCGAACGACTTGTCGCGATCCAGGCGCCAGGGAAACGTGGCGTCGGCGTCGGCGCGCAGGCGCTCGTAGACCTGCTGCATGGTCTCGACGACGATCTGGCTGGCGACCTCGCCCCCTTCGTAACCACCCATGCCGTCTGCGACGACGAACAGGCCGTGCGCCGACAGGTGCAGCAGCCCATCTTCGTTGCTTTCGCGTCGACCGACGCTGGTGGCGGCGAAGCTTTCAACCTGGGCGGGCGCCGGACGGGGCGGCGTGCGCACCGAAACAGCAGGAACCACAGGCAGCGGAGTGACGGGCGATACGGCGGACATGGACGACCTCCTTGGGTTGCCACCAGGACATCGCCAGAGTCGTGCCAGGCGCTCTCCGTCGGAGACCGGCTGGAACCTGGGGGATCGTTCCCCCACCCAGTGCACAATCCGCCGGCCGGCCTGGGGGATGATTTCCCAGGGCGACGGCAGGCGGATGCACCCGGTGCGGCGAGCGGGTCGCCAAAGGTGGTAGGGGGTGGGTGTTCGACGGCAGGACTGGCGGGACCGACGCTGAATCGCGCGGGCCCGTCAGGAAAAGCGAGGACTGCGATGGGAACGGATGCGCTTTGGCGGCGTGCGAGTTCGCCGCGATCGGGGGCAGGCTGCTGCGCGCTGGCCCAGAAGCGCTACTTGCCGAGCTTGGTCTTGATGGACTGCACGACGCGATCCAAGGCCAGCCCATAGTTGTCGATGTCGCAGACGCTGGACTGCAGGCTGCCCGCGATCTTGTCGGCGAAGGTGCTCAGGCGAAGCTGGGCCTGGCCGATGATGCTGGGGTCGCCTGAGTACGTGCAGCTTGCGCCGGTGCCGGTCGCGCGATTCAGGAACGGCGAAGTGCTTCCGCCACTGCCGCGCGCGACTTCGACGCGGCCCCCCTCGGGCACCGACGGCCGAGTCCAGATTCCCGAGACGACCAGGCGACCCATCGGACGCAGCGTGTTCAGAAACGAGACGTACTTGTCGACGGGTTCCAGGTAGCTGCCGGGCCGCTCTTTGCAGTTGGTCTTCACGCCGGGGACCAGCATCGACTGATCGCACTGCACGCTGGTCGCGAAGCAGCGGAAGTCCAGGTTGAAGCAGTCGAAGGACTCGGGATCGGTGGCGGCGCAGCTACGCGACACGGGGTTGTGCTGGCTGCGACGTGACATCTGAACCGAGCAGTCGTCTTCGTCGCTGATGATCAGCACGGCCAGCAGCGCATCGGGGCGCAGGAAGCCATCGTTTTCGGCTCGGTGCCCATCGAGCGCGCGCTTGATGGCTTCTAGCGGAGACTCAATGCCGCAGCCGCCATCGCCGATCAGACCCACGCAGCGCAGCGCCTTTTCGGGGCCGGTATCGATCATCTTGCCGGTCATCGGATCCAGCTCGATCGCGGCGGGCACATTGGTGCTGCCGCCGCCGCTGCGGATGAAGCGACGACCGTCGTTGGGCACAAACTTGGGGTCTGGGCACAGCGTCGCGCAGGTCGCGCGTGCATCTGCGCTGCCGGTGGTGCGCGTGGTGCAGGCCGCGCTCTGCAGCACTCCGTCATCGCCAGCGAAGGAATCACAGACGCCGATGCCACCCCATGACATGCCGGGCGCGACCTGGGTCCCGATGTCCGTGCTGACGACGCCGACGTGCGAGTCGACATCAAGCTGCTGCAGGGATCGCATCAGGCGCCCGATCTGGTTGCCCAGTCCCCTTTGCTTGGGCGTCATGGACGGCGAGTTGTCGATCACCAGCAGCAGATCGACCTTGCTGGCCAGCGGCGGCAGCGGTCCGGGCTTGACCTCTAGCGTGGCGGTGGCCGTGGCGCCGCGATATGCGCAGCGGATGCTGGCTGTTCCCTCGGTCTGTCCCTTGGCCAGGCCGCTGGCGTCGATGGATGCCACGCCGGTCCCGCGGACATCCGTCGCCGTCCAGCTGGCCATGGCGCTGACATCCTGCGTGCTGCCATCTGACAGGCGTGCGCTGGCGGCGAACTTTACGGTGGCGCCTTTGTCGACGGTGGCCGCGGTCGGGCTAAGCACCAGCGAGACCACCGTGGCCGGGGTCACGGTCAGCGTTGTCTCGGTCGCTTTGCCTTGGTATTCGACGCGCACACTGGCTTGGCCCACGGCTTCTGCGAACGCGCTGCCGGTGCCGTCGATCGATGCGACTCCGGTGCCCATCACGTCGGTGACGAACCAGTCCGCCAGCGTGCTGACATCCTGCAGCGAGCCATCGGAAAAGGTTCCCGTCGCCGTGAAGCGCTGCGCTGTCCCCTTGGCAATGCTTGGCGAAAGCGGGCTGATGGCAAGCGACGTAGCGACGGCGGGCGTGACCTCGAGCGTGGTGTACGAGACCTTGGTCATGTAGCGCGCGGTGACGGTGGCCTTGCCCAGCTGACGGGCTGTGACCAGCCCCGCGGAATTCACGACGGCGACGCTGGATCCGCTGACGTCCTTTACCGACCAGCCTGCCAGCGCCGTGACGTCCTGGGTTGACCCGTCGCTGAAGGTCGCGGTCACTTTCATCTGCTGCGTCAAGCCGCGCGGCACTTTGGGCAGCCGAGGACTGACGGCCAGCGTCTGCAGAGTGGCGGCGGTCACCGTGACCGGCGTCTCGATCCGGCGGCCTTCGTATTCGACGCGGACCAGATAGCGACCTGGGTTTGCAAGTTCGATCAGACCGTCGGATGCAAGCTGCGAACGGGCTGCCGAGGGTCCGGTGACGGTCCACGCGCCTTTGGCGGTCACGTCGGCAACGCGTCCGTCCTTGTCCGTTACGCGCAGCGAAAACTGCTGCCCCGTTCCTTGCGCGATCTGCGGATTCGATGGCGCCAGCATCAGCTGCAGTCCCGACGGATCCTGACCGCCTTCCGCTGCGCCCGGCGCATTGTCTCGACGGGCAGAGGGATCCGGCTTGGGCTGACCGGGGTCGGCGCCGCACTGCAGGCTGGATGCCGCTCCAGCCAGCATCAGCAAGACCGCGACAGGAGCCAGCCTGTCCAAACGACCGACGAGATGGTTTCGCATATGCATGGTTCTTCCTTTGATTTGAGCGGATCGGGGAATGGGAACTTTTGATCGCGATGATCATGCCGATCACAAAAACAATGGGGGGGATTTTCCCGCGGCCAGGGTCGGGCCAGGGTCGGGCCAGGGTCGGGCGGCACAGCGCGTCGCTGAATCTTGGTCGTGGC
>JAYRFD010000545.1:0-10533 GCA_041908565.1 Polyangia bacterium
TCCCGGGTATACGCAGACCGCGTCGCTGGCGATCTATGACGCCGTGCAAGCCGGGCGCGAGGGGCAGGCGCTGGGACTGGTGGCTGCGCTGTCGCTGATCGCGCTCACCCTCTTGTATCTGACCAACCGCTTGAGCAACCGCCGCGCGACCCCATCCGATCTGCAGCAAGACATCGACGGGGTGGAGGATCGAAGGTGACCGCGCCTGATTCCCCCGTACCCGGCACGCTGGTCGTCGATCTGGTGCTGCGGCGCCGCAAGGGATACACGCTGCGCATCGATCTGCGGCTGCCTGCCGGAGTCAGCGTGCTGGTCGGCCCGTCGGGATCCGGCAAGAGCACGACGCTGGATCTGTTGGCAGGTCACCTGATCGCCGACCAAGGCAGCATCCACTTGGGCGATCGTCTGCTGTTCCAGCGCGATCCTAAAAAGCCCGCGCTGCATGTCCCGGCAGAGTCGCGACAGGTCGGTTACGTCATGCAGTCTCCGTCGCTGTTTCCGCACTTGAATGTGGAACGCAACATCGCGTTTGGCCTGTTTGCGCAGCCGCGCGCGCAGAAGACCCAGCGCGTCCAAGAGCTTGCCGACGTGCTGGATCTGCAGCCGCTCTTGTCGCGATCGGCCCTGGCGCTTTCCGGTGGTGAACGTCAGCGCGTGGCCCTGGCTCGTGCGCTGGCACCGCGGCCGCGCGCCCTGCTTCTGGACGAGCCGCTGTCGGCCGTCGACTTGGCCCAGCGCGATCCCTTGCTGCAGCGCTTGCAGCACGTGCTTTCGACGCTGGCCATCCCCGTCCTGTACGTGACGCACAGCGTCGAAGAGCAGCGCTTTTTTGCGGCCGCCGGAGCGCCGCTTTATGCGCTTGCGGCCAAGGCCGACGGCACCGTCGCCATCACCCCGCTGGCGTCGTCGTAGCCGCCTTCCGTCGACGCAGCAGGAACACGAACAAGCCCGCCAAGATCGGCAGGAAACCGATCGAGGCAATGCGGGCCATGTAGCCGCAGTCCCCTCGCAAGGTTCCCAAGAGCAGGCCGGGGTGGAACAGCGTGCAGAAGAACAGCGCCGCGACGCCTGCCCAGCCGAAGCGTCGTCGGATGGCTGGCACCAGCAGCGACACCATGAACGTCGCAAACGTCAGGATCAGCGAGGCCAGCACGATCCGCCCCGAAAGTTCGATGGCGGCTGCAGCCCCTTCACCCGAACAGCCAAGCAGCGCGGCAAGCATGCTGCATTATAGCGCCCTGTCGACGAGAAGAGCGGTCCACAGCGTTCGCCAAGCTGCCGCTGCCGCCGAAGCCGCCCGATCGCCCGCCAACCGATCACGCAGACTGGATGCCGGCTGCCGCAGGGCACCAATCCCAGCGCGAAGCCCCGGATGCCGCGCGCACGTCGGATGCGATGCCAGACTTCACGGGGCTGCGCTTCCATCCGAAAAAACGAAGGGCGCCCTGCGATACGCTGATCTATGCAGCCCGCCAGATCCGTGACCGTTCGACCGCCAGGACCGAGCATCGGCGATCGTTCGAAAGTCCCGCCGGACGCCGGCTTCGCGTCGACGGCATCTGACCGTGTGCGTGTGCTTGTTCGCCCTGCAACCCGAACCCCCGCATCAGGAGACCCCATGAAGATCGCATTCATTGGCTATGGCCAGGTCGGTGCGCCGCTGGCTGATCAGCTGGCTCGCCTGGGCCATGACGTCAGCCTGGCCGCCAACGATCCGCAGTCGGACAGCGTCAAGAAGGCGCTGGTTCGCAACCCGGCCCTGCACGTCGCTACACCGGTCGACGCCGTGCAGACCGCCGAGGTGGTCTTTCTGGCCACGCCGTTTGCCGTCAACGAAGAAGCCCTAAAGCCAGTCGCCGATCGCCTGGTCGGCAAGATCCTGGTCGACTGCACGAACCCCGTCGGACCCGGGCTAAGCCATGGCCTCAAGAGCGCGCAGTCCGGCACGGAGCGATTGCAGGTTCTATTGCCGCAGACGCACGTCGTGAAGGCGTTTTCGATTTATGGCTTCGAGAACTTTGAAGACAACCGCTTCCCCGCCGCCAGCGCCAAGCCGATGATGATGTTCTGCGGTCGCGATGCCGCGGCCAAGGCGACGGTGTCGACGCTGATCGCGGGTCTTGGCTGGGATCCGGTCGATGTCGGAGGGCTGGAACAAGCGCTGCACCTGGAACACATGACGCTGCTGTGGATCCGCATGGTGCGCGTTCACCAGCACTCGCCCCATCTGGTGTGGGCCAAGATCGAACGCTAGCGCCAGCAATCAGCGAGTCCATTTCTTCCGGCAGTGGGCACGGTCTGCATGAGCGTCGCCAATCGCCGGTTGTCACGCGCGGTGAGCGCACCCATCTCTCCACGCAAGCGCAGCGAGAGCCTTGGCGCCCTGCGTACAGCGACGACAACGCGTCGCTGAGCAGGGCCACACGCCCTTCGCAAAGGGCAGCGCCATCGCGCAGGAAGCACAGGCCGGAAGACCGCAGATCGCCATCGGATCAAACGGTCGGCGCGCACAGGCCGCGCTCTGCTTCGCCGCCGATCACGGATCACAGATCTGGGATCCCCATTCACCATGCACCGATCGATGGCACAGCTGAAGACGATGACCGGGCGACGGCATCTGATGTTCATGCATCGCCTTGGCCTGGTCTGCATGACCGAATCCGACGAGGTCCGCTTTCGCACCATCACGCGGACTCGCCTGCACGCGCTGCCCCCCGCACAACGACGTGATTCACTGCAGTCGATCTATCAGCACAACATCGACAGCCTGCAGCGCGGCATCGCGTTCTGCATGCGCCATGCGATTCCGCTGTTCCGCGTTCTTTCGGATCTGTTCCCCTTCGCCGACACCGAAGAAGGCGAAGGCGTGCTGCGTGACTTCGCCGATCGCTTGGGCCAGGTCGGACGCGACGCCGCAGGCCTGCGCTTGGTCATGCATCCAGAACAGTTTGTGGTGCTCAGCTCTGATCGGTCGGAAGTCGTCGACAATGCGCGCCGCGTACTGGCGCTGCATGGCCTGATCTTGGACTTGCTGCAGCAGCCTCGCAGCCCGTGGGCGGCCATCATCATCCACGGCGGCAAAGGGGATCGAGCCGAGCAGCTAGCGACGCAGCTGCAGGCCCTGCCGGAATCAGTGCGATCGCGCATCGTGCTGGAAAATGACGAGCGGGCCTACAGCGCAGACGAGATCCTGGCCATCTGCAAGCGCAGCGGGGTGCCGATGGTCTTCGACGCGCACCACCACATCGTGCATGAAGGGCTGCACAGCTACGAAGACGCCAGCGTGAACCACATGCTTCGCGGCGCCGCCAAGACCTGGCCGCAGGCAGACTGGCAGCTGACGCACATATCAAACGGGCGCGATGGCTTCGGCGATATGTGTCACAGCGACCTGATTCGCACGATGCCGTCGTGCTATCGGCAAGCGCCGTGGATCGAAGTGGAAGCGAAAGCGAAAGAGCGCGCGATCTTCACCCTGCGTGCGCAAGGCTGGGCGTGAACGAGCGACCGCGGGCTATTTTTCGGTCAAGCGCTCGTAGGCTGCCCAGTCCGCCGCTGGAGGCTCTGCCAGGAATCGACGACAGCGCGCCGCAAACAGCGCCGGAACCGGATCGCTGGGATCGGCCGCGGCCAGTTCGCTGAAGGTCGCAAGGGCTGTTGTGAACTGACGGGCGGCATACAGCTGCTGGGCTTCATGCAGCGCCGCGCGTCCGGCTTCCCGCAGCGCTCGACGACTTTTGCTCTCGGCATCCAAGAGCTCGTACACCGTGATGGGGCGATCCTTGCCTTTGACTGCGACGCGATCGACCACACGGAACGAAAACTGCGACGGATCGGCCAGGTCGTTGTACGTCTCTTCGCCGATCAAGACAGCGGCATCGTAGCGCTTGGTCAGCCCTTCAATTCGCGATGCCAGGTTGACGCTGTCCCCCACCACGCCGCACTTGATGCGGTCTCGGCCACCGACGGTGCCCAGGATGACATCGCCGGTGTTCAGACCCGCCCCTGCCTTCAGCGAAACCTCGCCGGCCGCGACCTCTTGTTCGTTGAAGTGCTCCAGCGCTCGCCGCATGCCAATCACGGCCTGCAGCGCCTTGTCCACGCTGATGTCAAACAAGGCCATGATCTCATCGCCGTTGAACGAATCGATGAAGCCGCCGTTCTGCACGATGGCCGGCTCCATCGCAGCGAAGTATCGGTTCAGAAGCGCGATTACGCGACGCGGCCCCAGACGTTCGCTGATGCTGGTGAATTCGCGCAGATCACAGAACAGCGTCGTCATGCGCTTGGCGACGTGGTCGCCCAGCTGAACCTTGGCAATGTCCTCGTGTGACAGGCTTTGCAAGAACTGGTACGGCACAAAGCGACGCTGCGCTTCGGTCAGGGCCTGCAGTCCGGCGTACAGTCGAGCGTTTTCGATCGAGATCGCCGCCTGTGCAGTCAGGATGCGCAAGAGCTCAATTCGCGCGGCGTTGAAGGTACCGGCCGCACTGTTGTTCTCCAGATACAGAAGACCGCTGAGCTTGGCCTGGCTCATCAGCGGCACGCACAGGATGCTGCGAGCGTTCTTGTGCACGACGTAGTCGGTGGTGCAGAAGTCGCCCTCTTGCGAGGCATCGCGCAGAACCAGTGACTGCCGAGTTCGCAGCACGTAGTGCACGATGGGCCCAGGCAGCATCGCATCGGCACCGCCGTCCGCAGCCTTGTCCAGCGGAATGCGCGAAAGGACCGTGATGTCGGAACGATCGGCGCTGCCTTCGGCTTGCACCAGCAGCGATCCCTGCTCTTGCAAGATCAGCACACCGCGCTGGGCCCCGGCGGTCTGCAGGACGACTTCCATGATGCGACGCAAGAGCGCATCCAGCGCCACTTCGGACGAGATCGCGCGCGACGCCCGCAGGATGGCTTCCAGATCCAGGTTCAGGCTGCTGCCCGTCGAAGAAACCAGCGTGATCGTGCCCGGCGTGAACTCGCTCGATCCACCGACAGCGGCTGGCTCGGTCGTGCCATAGCGCCGATCCAAATCCGCGACCTTGGCCAGCGCGCCCCACTGCTGATAGGCATAGCGCGCCTCCATCCGCTGCGCCTGCGCCGCCTTTTCATTCCCTTGTTCTTGGTAGAACAGGGCCGCTCTCTCGTGCGCCAGCCCTTCTTCATGCGGAAAGCCGTGCTTCTGGGCCAGCGCGATCGCCTTGGTGAATTCGGTCTCGGCCCGTTGCACATCCCCTGCGATGCGCGCGCACTCCGCTTCAATCAAGCAGCAGCGATGCGCTTGGTTCATCGGCGCATGATCGGCCCAGCCGCGCAGCTTCTTCTGATTTTCCTCGACGCGAGTCAGCAAGGCCGAGCGCTCTTCCGCGCTGACGTGCGGCAGTCGTCCCAGCTGCACCAAGGAATCGTGGAAGCAATACACCGCGTTGTGAACGAAGCCCGGCAAGGCCCCCATGCTGGCACCGGCCCGCTCGATCCACCCGGCCGCTTCGTCAAAGCGACCGAAGTAGTTCAGCAAGATGGCCTTGTGCAGATACAGCTCTGCCAAGCCGCTCTGATCGTTGGCGGCCTTGTGCCGCGCCAGCCAGGCCTGTTCGTCGCCCGCCTCGCCCGTCAGCACGCAGGGGTCGGCGCTGCGTCCCATCAGACCCAGCATCGCTTGCCGGTACACCTCGTTCAGCTGGAACACGCGCTCTTGACGGATGTTGCGCATGGCTTGGCTGTACCCGAAAAGCTCGCGCTCCGTCTGGTTGAGCTCCTTGCCGATGAAGTACGCGTTGTAGCAGTAGATCTCAAGCGCGATGGCCGCGTATTCCAAGTCGCCGGTGTCGACGCCGGCTTGGTATGCACGGGGCAGCGCGGCCTGCGTGCTGGCGATGCTCTCTTTCCAGTGTCGCGTTCCACACTGAATGATCGATGTGGTCATCGCAGTGCGCTCTCTTGCATCCAGCTTGACCAGCAGTCGATCGGCCAGTTCTCCGAAGCGATAGCCCGTCGGAATATCGCCGATGACCCCGCACAGAATCAGGCCATAGCTGACGTAGGCCACCGGGCTCTGGCTGGCGTTGCCATGCAGGATCGACAGCTCCACCTGCGTAAGAACGATCACCGGAAACAAGGGAGGCATCGCGATGAAGGCCGCCGGCGTCAAGCTGGTCAGGATGCGCATGATCGCGAGCTTCGTTGGATCAACCATGCGCGGCAGATCCAACAGATCTTCGACCTGCGTGTCCTTCAGAGCAGCCGCCACTCGACCCAGCGCACCGCCGATGTCCGCCGGCCCGGGCTCGCGAGGCACAGTGCAGCCCAGCTTGGCCAAGATCTCAATACCAGCAGAGATCGACTCCAGCGGTCGCCCCTGCGCGAAGCTGGCTTGAATCTTTACCTCGTACACACGCGCCAGACGCAGCGGATCCGTCGTCAGCGATTGCGCAATGGTAGCCAGCGTCTCTAGCGCATCGAAGTTGGTGCTCAGATACGCAAGCTCGGCGGCTTCAGCGTACAGCGCGGCGACGTGCTCGGGATCCTCTTGCATCGCCCGCTGGGCGGCGTCGGCATCGGTGGCGGCGGCCCCTGTGCGCAGCGCAATCGCTTGCAGTTGGTACGCAAATGCGGGACCAAACGCGATGGTCGACTTGGCGCTGGCACTGGCGCGGCGATTCAATCGGTACAGCTCGTCTCGTTCGGAAGGGCTGCTGGCCAGCGCATGCCCAACGTTCAGATGATTGACGATCTGAAACAGCTCTTCGGGTCGCAGATCCCCCGTCGCATGCTGCAGCAGGGTCTGCCCGATGTGCCGATGCAGAGCCGGGCGCTCGCTGTCCGGAATCAGGGAATAGGCGGCCTGCTGCACGCGGTCGTGCGCAAACCTGTATTCGACTTGCAGGCTCTCTTCCAGCCCTGCGACCTCGACTTCCAGCAGCTTGTAGTCATCGCCGACCGGCGTGATCAGCCCATCGACAACGGCGGGCCACAGGGTCAGGGCCACGGCTCGATCGCTGTCTTTCAGCAAGCGAGCCAGCGAACGCAGCGAGACGCGGCTGCCCAGCGCCGCGGCAAAGCGCAGTGCGCGGCCGGTCTGTTCCGGCAGGCGCTGCACCTTGCTGATCATCAGGTCCGTGACATTCGCGGTGACCGCCAGGCTCTCGATCCCTTCCAGATCCCAGCGCCAGCAGCTGACCTCCACGTCAAAGCGCAGAAGCCCCGATGCGCACAGCGTCTTTAGAAACTCGCCGACGAAAAAGGGGTTGCCCTGGGTCTTCTGAAAGACAAGACCGGAAAGGGGCGCCACGGATTCCAGTCCGCTCTTCAGCGAATCCGACACCAGGCGTTCGACATCTGCACGGGACAGTGGCGCAAGCTGTAGCTGCTGCGGCGTGCGACCCTTGCCCTGCACATCGCGCAGCAGCAACGACAGCGGGTGCGCCGCATTCACTTCGTTTTCGCGATACGCCCCAATCACAAACGTGTGGCGGCTGCTTGGGGACGTGACCAGGGTCTCTAGCAGGCTGCACGACGCTTCGTCCACCCACTGCAGATCGTCCAAGAACAGGGTCAGCGGATGATCAGCGGAAGCAAAAACCGCGATGAACTGCTGAAAGACCACATGAAAGCGATTGCTGGCTTCGCGACCTTCCAAGCGGGGCACGTCGGGCTGCGGACCCACGATGTGTGCAAGCTCTGGCAGCACATCGACAAGGACCTGGCCGTTGTTGCCCAGCGCCGCGCGCAGGCGACCTCGCCACAGTGCGACCTGTTCTTCGCTGTACGTCAGGATCTGCGACAGCAGTGAACGGAACGCCTGCAGAAACGCGGTGTACGGCACATTGCGCTGCAGCTGATCGTACTTTCCGGAAACAAAGAAGCCGCGCGCTTCGGTGACCGGACGATAGATCTCGCGAACCAAGGCCGACTTGCCAACACCGGAATAGCCGCTGACCAACAGCAGAGCCGATGCGCCTTCGGCGACGCGCGCGAAGGTGGAAAGCAGCTCTTGTAGCTCGGTCTCTCGCCCATACAGGCGCTGCGACAGCAGCAGGGTCCCGGCGTGATCCCGCTGCCCCAGCGGAAACGTCGGCAAGCGGGCCGATGGAGACTCCGCTTGCAGGCGCAGCAGCCGTTCCAGATCGGCGCGCAGGCCACGGGCCGTCTGATAGCGAGCATCCGCGTCCTTGGCCAGCAGCTTCAACAGAATGTCGGACAGGGCCTGCGGCGTGCGCGCCTCGACATCGATTGGCGCCAGCGGTCGCTTGGCGATCTGACTGTGCACCAGCGTCAGTGGATCCGACTCGCGAAACGGCAGGCGACCCAGCCACAGCTCGTACAAGGTGACGCCCAGCGTGTACAGATCCGATCGCTGATCGACCGCGCGGTTGATGCGTCCCGTCTGTTCAGGAGAGATGTAGCTGAGCGTCCCTTCGATAAGCTCTGGACTGCCGAAGGATCGCTCTTCGCGATCGAGCATCGACGAGATGCCAAAGTCGATGACCTTCAGCGAGCGCGTCGAGCGGTTGTAGACGATGTTGGCCGGCGTCAGGTCCTTGTGGATCAGGCGGTGCGCGTGCAGCGTTTCCACGGCACGAGCCAACGCGATGGCCAGCTCCAGAAAGGACCGCAGATCCAGCTTGCCGGCCAGACCCTGCGCGCGCAGCGACTGGCCTCCGAAGTCTTCCAGCACCATGACCCAGCGTCGGCCCACCCGCTGCAGCTCAAGTGCTTCGACGGTTGTCTCGCTGTGCAAAAGACGCGTGACTTCAAACTCCCGCTTGAAGCGCGCAATGCGCTCGGGCGATGGGTACTCTTCCGCCAGAACCTTCAGCACCACCGGCCGCGAATCCGAGATCCGCGTCGCCCGATACACCACCGAGGCCGCACTGCGATGCAGCTGGCTTTCAACTTCGTACCCAGCAAGCTCGAACATCTGTCCCCCCTTGGCTCGCGCCTATTTTTTTCCGACAAAAAAGAAGCAGTTTGGCCCCAGCTGACCGCGTTCAAGACCCAGTCGCTCATAGGCCGAAAGCACATTCGCTATCTGGTGCACCACCGCATCGGGACCGCGCAGCCCCCCCAGCATGCGGTGATTGAATGAGACCATCGGGCGATACACCAGCTCAGCAAAGTGATCACGCAGCGCGCGCAAGATCTCCGTCCCGGATGACTCCAGATCATGCGGCGACTGCCCAGCTGGCTCGTTGGCGTCGCGCTCCGTCACATACTCGCGATGAACCGCCGAAGTGCCCGATCGCACGGCGGCATAGGAATCTGCGCCGTCGATGCCCAGCGTCGCGGGATCTTCGAACCAGCAGCCGGTCAGCGAAAGCAGCGCGCGGATCAGAAACGCCTGCGCAGCGTCCGCTTCACGGAAGGCTTCGTGGATCGGTTCGTAGCACAGCAGAAGACCGCCCGGCCGAATCAGATCCGCTGCGCGTTTGACCACGCGATCGACACAAGGAAAGTGATGCAGCGATCCGGAAAACAGCACGGCATCAAACGTTCCCCGGATCTGCGCGAAGTCCGCGCACTGGTATTCCAGCTGGCCAAAGCCTTGCACAAAGGGGTTGTCGGCCAGAGTCCGTTTTGCCAAGTCAATGCACGCGGCAGAGACATCGATCGCGTGCACACGATGCCCCGCGCGCGCTAGCTCCAGCGCGAAATACCCGGCGCCACAGCCGACATCCAAGACCGACGCTGAAGGTCCCACCCAGCGGGCCAGCGCATCTTTGTACGCGGCGACCAGCGGCCCCAGATACAGCTCCACGAAGTGTGGGTCACGCCAGAAGCTCTTGTAGAAGTGCTCGCAGCGCACCGCGCGCCGCAGGTCTGGCACGAAGCCGGCTGCTTGTCGCTCTGCGATGCGTCGATCGAACGCAGAGCCTTCCGCTGCAGGATCGTACCCTTCCGTACTCCAAGGTGCTGCGCTCATTTCATCGTCGGAGCGTCGCAAGTCGTCACAGTATCACGCAAAATCCGGGAGTGTCTACCGGGGGTCAACAGCTAGGCCCGGCGCGGTTCCGGTTGCACAGCGCTGCGCAGCGGAAGCCAAGCAGGCACGCAGACTGGCTGCGATGTGATCGGCTTCGTCCTCTGTCAAATCCAAGGGCGAAGGCAGGTTGATCGCGCGCTGCGTGGCCGGCCCACCGCGATGGTTGCGGGCGCGCGCCCGCTCGGCCTGCGGACTCTGGCGGAAGGCCGGCAAGGAGCTCAGCGGATAGAACACAGGACGCGTGTCGATTCTGTGCTCCGCAAGCTCTGCAATCAGCCCGCTCTTTTCGATGCCGTAGTCCGCATCCCAAAAGACGGTGCTCATCCACTGGCTGTCAAACACCGCAGGACTTTCGGCGTTCAAGCGCAGGCCATCGACATCGCACAGCCGATCGCGATACCAGCCGAAGATGCGACGCTTGGTGGCCACCAGATCTGGCAAGCGCGCAAGCTGCACGTACCCCAGTGCTGCTTGCATCGCGCTCATCCGATACTTGAAGCCGACTTCTTGGTTTACGAACGACACATCCCCCGGCGCACGTCCGTGATCGCGCAGCGACA
>JAYRFD010000546.1:0-4906 GCA_041908565.1 Polyangia bacterium
AGCTGAGGTCGGTACGCGGGGCCATGGCGGACTCCTGAATCGATCCGCACAACCTGCCGCAGCCCCACAAATCGTCAAGCAAGCTCAACGATCCTTGGGAGCCCCTTTCCGACGGAGATGGGGCTTAAGTGATCGGTATTGGTACTAGTGCTGCCATTAGAACTGTAACTACGAGACACTAGCGGTACGTGATTCCGACGCCGCCGATGCTGCCTGCACCGAAAGTGGTGGTGCTGCCGCCGGTATCGGCCACTGCCTGCCCTACGGATGGAAGCTCGGGTTCCTTCGGCGGCTCGGGCTGGTTCAGCAGCTCTTCGCGGCCGGGCGTTGGAATGATCATCACGGGCACTGGGCTCTTGGCTGCAAGCTCACTTGACACCGATCCAAGCAGCGCCCTGCGCAGCATGCCCTTGCCATGACTGCCAACGACGACGACGTCCGGTTTGATCTCTTTGATCAAAGACAGCATGCCGGCCATCGGCGAGGTGCCCAGCCGCACATGTACCTCGCCATCGATGCGGGTCCCCAGCTGTGCGAGCAGGCGCTGCAGGCTGGTCCGCGCCTCCTTCGCCTCGGGGAACTCGTTGGGGATATTCAGCCCCAGGTTGGTATCGGCGACAATGCCCTCGCCTTGAGCGATGTGGCAGAGGTGTAGACGAGCACTGCAAGACTCTGCCCAGCGCACCGCGTGCTGGATAGCCAGGTTCGAGCTATCGCTGAAGTCGATTCCGACCACGATGTGGATTCTCTGTTGGCTCATCGGAGCTCCTTTATGTCAGGCGGTCTTTGAACTTCTCTGTATGCCAATGCAAGCCGCGTACCCGCCCCCGCGTGTTGCGTTCCCCGACAGGGGGCTGCGTCCGGGGCTTCACAAGCGCGTTTGCGCGCGATGCGCAGACTGGCTCTGCTAGGGTTTTTGTGCATGAAAATCCTTGTCCTCAACGCGGGCTCTTCCAGCCTCAAGTACCAGCTTGTCGATCCTTCCACCGGACAGCGCGTGCGGGCCGGCCACGTCGAGGGGCTTGGTTCTACTTGCTCCCATGAAGACGCGCTGCGCCCAATCCTCGCGGAGCTGGGTGGCGCGCAGGTGGACGCAGTGGGCCACCGCGTGGTGCATGGTGGCGAGCAGTTCGTGGACGCCGTGCGAATCGATGACGCGGTGCTCGCCGCGATCGAGGCCTGCGTGCCACTTGCACCCTTGCACAACCCCGCGAACCTGGCGGGCATCCGCGCTGCACGCGCGCTCCTCCCCGGCGTGCCGCAGGTGGCGGTCTTCGACACCGCATTTCATGTGCGGATGCCGCGCCGTGCGCGCACCTATGCGATCGACCAGGGGCTCGCAGCGCAAAAGGGTCTGCGGCGCTTTGGCTTCCATGGCACGTCGCACCGCTTCGTGTCGGCGCTTGCGGCTGCGCACATCGGTCGAGCGCTCACGGATCTGCGCGTCGTGACACTGCACCTCGGGAACGGAGCGAGCGCGTGCGCGATCGAGCACGGGCACAGCGTCGACACATCGATGGGCTTGACTCCGATCGAAGGCTTGGTGATGGGCACTCGGGCGGGCGACATCGATCCGGGCATCGTCCTTGCGCTGGCTCGCGAGCTTGGGATCGACGGAGCCGAGAAGGTCCTCAACACCAGAAGCGGCCTTGCCGGGCTCTCTGGGATCTCCCATGATCTGCGGGCGATCCAGGCTGCTGCGGCAGAGGGACACGATGGCGCGCGTCTTGCGATCGGTGTCTTCGCCCACCGCGTGCGCAAGTACGTGGGCGCGTACGCAGCGGTGATGGGGGGCCTCGATCTTGTGGTGCTTACCGGTGGCATCGGTGAGAACAGCGCTGAGATGCGCCGCCGCATCCTCCAGCGACTGGACTTCCTTGGGCTCTCGATCGACGACGACCAAAATGGCGATGTACGCGTCGATGACGACCATCCCATCGCCGAGATCTCGGCGGATCACGCGCGCGTGCGCACGCTCGTCATCGCGACCAACGAAGAACTCCAGATTGCGCGCGACGTCGCAGCCGTGGTCGGCGATGGCAAGACCGTGCGCCAGCCGGGGCCGATCCCCATCGCCGTCAGCGCGCGGCATGTCCACCTGGATCGCGCTGGGATGAATGCTCTCTTTGGGCCAGGATCCGAGCTGACGCCGATCAAGCCTCTGTCGCAGCCGGGGCAGTTCGCATGTGAAGAGCAGGTGACCATCGTCGGTCCTCGCGGTCGCATTGAGCGCGTGCGCGTGCTCGGTCCGCTGCGCCAGAGCTGCCAGGTTGAGGTGTCACGCACCGACGAGTTCGTGCTGGGCGTGGACGCGCCGATCCGTCAGTCCGGTCACACCGAGGGATCCGCCCCGATCCTGCTTGAAGGACCGCAGGGCTCGCTTCGCCTGGACGAAGGGCTCATCTGCGCTTGGCGTCATATCCACATGCACCCCACCGATGCGGAAGCCTATGGCGTGGCCGATGGCGATGAGGTTGAAGTCGCGGTGACCGGAGGGCCGCGAGATCTCGTGTTTGGGGATGTGATCGTGCGCGTGAGCGAAAAGTTCGCGCTGGAGATGCATATCGACACCGACGAGGCCAATGCCGCAGAGCTCTCGCCTGGCGCGGCTGGAGCTCTGCTCACCGAGCCCTATACCCGGCCCGAGCGCGGCGAAGCAACCCTGCGAAGCAAGCGCTGACCCGCGCTGGCTCGAAGCGAGCCACCGTCGCTGGGCAGGCGGACGTGAAGGCATCCACAAAGGGGTTGGGTTCGGCCGGACGTGCGCGCGGTCGATCCGCATATGCTGGCAGCTTGGCTGAGACAAAACGCCAACCTGTGGCAAATCGTCCCAGTCAAACGAACATGCGGCCGCCGCGGGTCATGGGATCTGTCCTTGCTGCAAGCCCAGCCAACGCAGCCACAGCGCGGCCATAGCGCGCAGCCATAGCGCTCAGGATGAGCATGGACCGGAATGCTTCCTGCTTGATACAGTCGGGTGGTGGTTTTGCGCAACGCACTGATTGGGCTCCTTATCCTCGTCTGGGTAACGGCGCATGGCGTGCGGCCCAGCCTGGATATCGAGAGCCAGGTGCGCATCGACGGCGCGAGCCAGCCGTGGGCTCACCCACTTGTCGGCAAGCGCCCCGGCGTCAAGTTCGAGCGTCGCGCCAACCCGGCACGCAGCGGCAGCGGCAAGAGTCCAGCCGCTGTGTTGTACCGCCTGGACTTAGGCCTGCGCCCGGTGAGCAGCCCGTCGCTCGCGCTGCCTTCGGCTGCGCTGTGCCGCACTGCGCTGCAAGCACGTCCAATTCACGCACGAGCTCCTCCTCCGCCTGCCTAAGCTCAGCCCACGCCCCCGCATCCCAGAGCCGCGCGCACGCCAAGCATCGGGTCCACACTTGGTCGGTAAGCCAGCGCGTCCGTCGGTAGCACGGGGTCGGGCTGCGCATTCGAACCATCGATAGCACCTGACCCAACTACGAAGAAGGAGTCTGTGATGATTCCTGCTGGGGCTGGAATGCCGATGCGAAAGCGCCGCTGTCCATGCTGTGGGCACACGCAGGGCGTGGCACTGACGCTGCTCTATGCAACCGTCATCTGCCATCGCTGCGGCGGAGCGATCCCGGCCTGTGTGACCGCCGGCTCAACACCGGATAGACACCCAAAGAAATCGTCATCCCCATCGCACGGCGGTTAGCCGCTGCGAACAAAGGAGCCTGTCATGTCTGAGGCAATGCGTATCGTCACTGGAACCGACTTTTCACCGCATGCACGGGCGGCTGTGCATCGTGCGGCACTGCTTGCCGGGCAGCATCACGCTCGCTTGGATGTCGTCGCCGCGTTGCCATGGCGAACGATCCACGCGCTGCGCGATCTGCTCGGGCTGGGCGAGGACGAAGTCTCGGCACAGCTTCACGAGGTGCGACGGCTTCAGCTTGAGATCCTGCAGCGCGACTTGGCGCGCGACTATGCCTGCGAGGTGAGCATCCACATCACGCAGGGGCGTGCGCACCAGCAGCTTTTGCAGCACGTGAGTGACTGCCAAGCTGCGCTGCTGGTGGTTGGCGCACAGGGCGAGCACGGGCCGCTGCGCAGCTTCTTAGGCGGAACCAGTCAAAAGCTGCTGCGGCTGATCGATCGTCCGCTGTTGTGCGTGCGGCGTATGCCCAAGGGGGCCTATCGCAGCGTCCTAGTCGCGATCGACTTCTCTTCCCACAGCCAAGCGGCGCTGCGGCTTTCAGCACAGCTTGCCCCCGGGGCGAGCCTGCATGCCGTGCATGTCCAGGAACCGCTGTGGGAGATGAAGCTCGTCGGATCAGGAGTATCGCGGGAGGCTCTGCAGCGCTATCGCGAGCAGTGTGAAGCTGATGCCAGACACAAACTTCGCAGCCTGCTGCAGCAAGCTGGAGCGTCGACTGCAACCCAGGAAAATAGCGAGGTCATCACGGGCGATCCCACGCATGCGCTGATGCGCAGAGCCAGCGAGCTACGCGCCGACTTGATCGTGCTGGGCCGCGCAGGACAGTCGATCCTCTCCAGCCTGTTTCTCCCCTTAACGACGGATCCCGTGCTGGCCGAGACGGAGGCCGACGTCCTGGTCTTGCAGGGCTTGGCGCAGGGCGAAGAAGCTGCGGCCGCGACTCGCTAGGCAGGAACGCCATGTCTAAGTCGCATAAGCAGCAACGAGTCGCGCAGGCAGCGACGTATCACCAGATCGATGCGCAGGCGGCGCTGCGCATTCTGGAAGTAGATGCAGCCACGGGATTGAGCACTGCGGAGGCGGTGCGGCGGCTGGATCGCTTTGGTAGAAACCGGATTCTCAACAAGCAGGTCGAGAGCTCGCTCCGCCGCTTTCTGTCCCTTTTTCGACTGCATGTTGTCTTGATCCTTCTGCTCGCTGGATTGGTGTCATTACTAATTAGCG
>JAYRFD010000547.1:0-5844 GCA_041908565.1 Polyangia bacterium
AGACTTCGCGATGGTGGTGCCGGTTCCGGTGGTGTTGAAGAAGGAACAGGTCAAGACGCTGCCGCCCAATGTGTTTGCGCGCATTGATGCGCTGTCGGCGCCGCGCTTGGTCGAGTACTGGGAACAGGACCCCTGCCATTTCCCAGAGAAGATGCGCAAGAAGTCGGCGCCGATGCGCGCGGTCGCCGAAGACGATGGCGTCGACGAGGAAAAGTCCGAAAAGAAGCACGGCGTCAAGATCGAAGCGAAGTTCGAAGTCGGCGAGTACCAGATTGTGATCTTGTCGGCTAAGGACTCGACGGGACTGGACGCCTGGCTGCGCGAGAATCGCTACAAGATCCCGCCGGGGGCGGATGCGGCGCTGGCTCCGTACGTGCGCGATCAGATGAAGTTCTTCGTCGCCAAAGTCAACATCAAGAAGGTCCAGCGCGACAGCCATGGCTTTGTCGTGCTGTCTCCGCTGCGCTTCGGCTTCGACTCGCAAGAGCTTCGCCTGCCGGTGCGCTTGGGCCTGCTCAACGCCAACGGCAAGCAGGATCTTCTGATCTACATCCTGCATCCCGACAAGCGCTTCGAAGTCGCCAACTATCCCAACGTCTTTATCCCCACCAACATCGAAGTCGCCGACGACGTGCGTCAGGGCTTCGGCAGCTTCTATGCCGAGCTTTTCGACGAGACGCTGCGCCGCCACAACCACAAAGCGGTGGTCACCGAGTATGCCTGGCAGGCCTCAAGCTGCGATCCGTGCCCGCTGCCGCCGCTGAATCCGCTGGATGTCTACATGTTTGGGGATGAATCAATGCAAAGCCGCCTGCAAAACATGAGCGGCGACGAAGAAGGCGGTTACTACGGCGACCCAGTGCCCTATGTGCTGACGCGCTTGCACACGCGCTATGACAAAAACACGCTCAGCGATGACCTGATCTTTCGCGAGGCCAAGCCCGTAGTCGGCGGACGCGCCACCTGGGGCGGCGGACTGGGTGACCACGGTGCGCAGGTGCAAGCCGACGGACAAGAAAACAACTTCCAGGGTCGCTACATCCTCCGTCACGACTGGGAAGGCGCCGTGGCTTGCGCAAAGCCTCGCTACGGTCGCTGGGGCGGACCGCCACGCGGGGGAATGGCCAGCCTGCGCAAAGGGCAACGCGATGGCAAGCCGCAGGCGGCGCAGGATCTGGCGAACGCGCCGCGCGGCAAGGTCAGCCTGGCGGCCGTCGTGCAGACCGCCGTGCCCGAGCTTGGCCTTAAAGGCAAAAAGCGCGCGCTGCGCCCCAAAGAGAAAGCCGCGAATCCAGACACCGAGGAGTGATATTTTGCGGGCATGAATGCTCGTGTGCTTGGCCTTGCGCCGTCTCTGATCCGCGCCATTCACGACCGCAAGCGCCCAGACGCCATCGACCTGGGCATGGGTCAGCCGACGCTGATACCCGACATGGGACCGCTTGAAGAAGGCCTGGCCTGGGTGCGCAAAAACGGCTGCCCGTATTCGCCCAATGCTGGCTTTGCCGACCTGCGCGCCGCCATCGCTGGACACTTCCACTACCCCGGCATGGACACCGCCGATCAAGCCCTGATCACCGTGGGCTCGACGGAGGCACTGTACCTGGCGATCAAAGGCCTTCTGGACGCGGAAGCTGGCGACGAGCTTTTGGTCGTCGGACCGACGTTTCCGGCCTATCAAAAGATGGGCTACATGGAAGGTCTGCCGACGCGCGAAGTGATGCTGGATGCGGCGACTGACTTTGCCCCCAGCGCCGATCGCGTGCTGGCTGCGCTGTCTCCGCAGACCAAGCTTTTGGCCCTGGCTTCGCCCTGCAACCCGACCGGTCGCATCTGGCCCGAAGCGGAACTGGCCCGCCTGGCCGACGGTCTTCTGCACGCGCCGCGCCCGATCTTCGTTCTGTGGGACGAGGTCTACCGCGACCTGTACTTCACACCGACGCCGCCGCCGTCCTTGGCCCGCTTCTATCCGCGGACGTTGGTGGCCGGCAGCCTGTCGAAAAGCTGCGCGCTGACCGGCCTTCGCATGGGCTGGCTGCTGTCGCCCAGCGAGGCATTTTCCGCCGTCTACAAGGTGCATCAGCTGGCCATCAGCTGTGCCGAGACCCTGGCCCAGCGCGCCGCCTTGGCCATCTTCCGTCGACCCGAGCTTTTGTCGGCCCATCGCGCGCACTACCAAGCCCAGCAAGCCGCGCTTTGTGAAGCCGCCGCAGAGCTGGGCTTGCCGCTTCTGCGCCCCGAGGGAACCTTCTATGCCCTGCTGCGCTTGCCGCCGCGCTTTGCCCGCGATTCCTACGGCTGCGCCATGTCGATCTTGGATCAGAAGAACGTCGTCACCATCCCCGGATCCGCCTTCGGGGCCGAGGGCTTTTTGCGCCTGACCTTCGTCGCGCCCATCGACCAAGTACGCACCGCCTTGTCGCGCATCGCCGAGTTCCTGGCCGAATAGCCCGTCGACATTCCGTCCCCATCGGCGCGCGCTCGCCTGCGTGATAGGTTCATCGGATGCTGCTTCCCACGCTGCTTGCGGCACCGCGCGTGCCGGCCAATCCCATTCCCCCTGGCTGTCCCTGGCACGAGCTATCGCAGTACGGCCTGCCCAACGTCAACTGGTGCGAGGACTTCGTCTGCGCCTGGATCAACGAACCGGCGAACACCTGGTCCAACCTGGCCTATGTCGGGGTCGCGGCCTGGATCGCCGTCGTCGAAGCGCGCAAGGAAGGCGGCCTGCCGCGCGGACCGCTGCGCTGGTTTGCCCCGGTGCTGGTGCTGATGGGCCTGTGTTCGGGCATTTATCACGCAAGCAATGTGCATATCACGCAGGTGCTCGACTTCTTTGGTATGTACCTGTTCTGCTTCTTGCTATTGGGCATAAACGGCGTGCGTTTGGCAGCGCTGTCCCTGGCTCGCCTGCCGCTGTGGTTTGCCGGCTGCGTCACCGTTGCCACCCTGGGCACCGCGCTCGCCGTGCGAGCCGGCTTTCCCATCCAAAGCTTCATCGGCATCTTGACGCTGGCCCTGGTCGTCACCGAAGCCCTCTTGCGATCCCGTTCGCGCGCCGGCAAGAAGACCCCGGCCCCGCTGCGCCACTTCTTTTCGTCGCTGGGGCTTCTGACCCTGGCCGCTTGCTGTTCGGCTTTGGATGTCAGCCGCACGCTGTGCGACCCACAGAATCACATCCTGCAAGGCCACGCCGCCTGGCACGTCCTGTCCGCCCTGAGCCTGCTGTTCGCCTTCTTCCACTACCGCCAGTTCCAATCCCAGCTGACCGCCGACTAACGCCGCGGTCCGCTCTCATTCGACATAATTTATTAAATTATTTAATGAATTATTCGTCATTTAGCGATGGAATCATTCCTTTTCTTAATTGTCACTTTTTTCGCCCCCCTGCCCTGCTCTTTATCCACCAACCGGAGTCATCGAAATGGAACCGCTGCGCGCCTATTTCTTGGCAGAACAACAGGCTGGTCTATGCGCCGTCGGACTGGGGTTTGTGTCGCTGGCCATTGCCTGGTGGCTGTTTCGCAGCGTCAGCCCGTTTCGCAGCATGATGATCCCGCTGGGCGTCGTCGGTCTTTTGCAGGTTGGCGTCGGTGCCGGCCTGTACATCAAGACCCCGGCCCAGGTCCGCGCCTTGGAAGCCGGCCTGTCACAAGCGACCGCGCACCCCGAAGCGCGCGGCCCCGAAGCGCGTGACAAAGAAACGCAGCGCATGCAGCGCGTGCAGGCCAACTTTGTCCTTCTGAAGTTCGGCTGGATTGCGCTTGTCGCCGTCGGCCTGGGCCTGGTCGTGTTCATGCGCGGACGACCGGGCATCGTCGGAGTCGGCCTGGGCATCCTGCTGCAAGCCGTGGTCATGCTGGCCTTCGATCTGTTCGCCGAAGCCCGCGGCGCCGACTACCTGCGCTGGCTGCAGCAAGGAACCGGCGGCTAGTACGACTTGCTTACTTCACAGGGCTGCGCGCCTCACTGCCATCGGCTCCTCCGGGCTCGGACAGTCCTTGGCGTTTGGGGATCTTTGTGGTGCAAGCCCGACGTACTTAACGGCCTGCGGAGCGTCGTTTTTCTGGGCGCGGAGGAGTCGCTGGCAGTGCGGCTACCGACGACGAATCCAGCAGATGATCAAGTCAGACTAGCGGAGGTCGGTGGGCGGGGGCGGCAGGTCGACGGGCGGCATCGGCAGGTCGGTCGGCGGCGCAGGCATGTCGTCGGCCATGTCCATAGGCGTCGCCATGTCCATCGGCATCGCCATGTCGCGCGGCATCGCCATGTCGGGGCGCGGCGGCGGCGGCCCGGCCATGTCCGGCAGGTCGGTCCCGAAGATCGGCGGGAACACCGTCAGCTTGCGCTTTTCGTGCGCGCCGTTGCGCAGGTCCAGCGAGATCTCGGCGGTTAGGCCGTTCAGCTGGCCCTGCAGGAAGGTGCGCACGTACATCGTCGCGGGACCGTCGGGCCACAGCACGGCCAGCTTGAACGGTAGGCTGCGTGGCTCGCCCAGTGCATCGACGGGCGACAGCGGCTTGGCCTGACGCGATACGTAGACCTGCACCTGATCGACCTTGTCCAGCCCTTCCGCCCCGCTCAGCGAGATCGAAAGACAGGTCTCGCGCCGGCCTTTGCAAGCATCGTTGTCCGTGCAGCCAGCGCCCGCCAGCGATAGCAGACCCAGGGCTGCCAGCGTCGCGCCCAGGCTGCGCAGGCGACGCAGCGTGCGTTGTAGGTTGGCGCTCATCGACCGAGTCCAGCGACGAAGACAGCAGGTCGCGCGTCGATCGGTCCCCCCGGCCACGTGGGCAGGTTGGGGAAGTCTTCGTTCGGAACGCCGCTGCCGCTCTTGCGTGCGGCCAGACCAGCGCCCAGGCCAATGCCCAGCACAGCGACGGCTGCGGCCCCACCGCCGACCACGGGCCAGAACCAGCGCTGCTTGGTGATCGGCGTCGACGAAGCGGGCGTTGGACGCGTCGCATCGGTCGCCGACGGGCCACCGCCCTGGGTCGGATCCAGCTGAGCCTGCGGCTCCAAGAACTTGGATGCGGTGCCGGGCTCTAGCTTGACGGTGCGGCGCTCGCCGGGGCGAACATCGACCTGAACCTTGGCACCGCTCGACGGGTCGGTGGCGGCCGGCAGCATCTGGATTTCGTGCTTGCCGGGCATCAAGCGCAGCGGCGCGGCCAGCGGAGTCATCCCGATGGGGCGACCGTCGACCTTGACCGGCGCATTCTGGCGCGACGCTTCAACCGTCACCAGCGCCGCCACTTGGTCCAGCATCACGGCGAAGCGGGTGCCGATCTCTTTGCGTTTCGCGTCGGGCACGGCGGGCGCGTCTTTCAGAAAGCGGCCCAGCGCATCCAGCGCATCCAGCGGGCGCTCGGCTTCGGCATAGGCCAGGCCCAGCGGCAAAAGGAAGCGCGGGTTGGCGGTCATGTTGTACGCCCGTGCCAGCGGATCGATGGCGCCCGCAGCGTCGTGGGCGGCCAGCAGACGTTCGCCTTCTTTGCCCAGGCGCTCGGCTTCTTGCGCGTTGGCGGCGGGCTTGGCTTGCGCCTGCACATCCGACGGAGCCAGCGACGCAGCCAGCGGCAGGCCCAGCAGCGATAGGCTGAGCAGGGACAGACTCAATGAACGGGTCCGCATGCGCTTCATGGCCTCGCTTTTTGCATGGCGGCGGCGGCGGGTAAAGCAAAATGTGGGCGGCCTGCCCACCTTCACCGCAGACCACAGGCCCAGCGACGCAGGCAGAAGACCGTGGGCATCCCAAAAAAGCCGCCGCTAGGTCCCGTCGTTTGGCTCTGTCTCAGGCTGCAGCAGGGCGGCTCGGCCGGCGCTGCGAAAGCGGTCGAGCAG
>JAYRFD010000548.1:0-3651 GCA_041908565.1 Polyangia bacterium
CGGACAGCTGATCGGCGCTGTGCCGCGTGCCGCCGTGTTCTTCGTATTCGTACATGTGTTCGCCGTACGCGACGCCGTGCTGGCGCAGGAAGCGAATGCCAGGGGTGACCGGGAACTTTTCTTTCGCCATGGGATGGGGGGCCGCTTCACGCGACGAGCCATCGCGTACCATCCTGTTTTGTCGCAAGCAAGGGAAGCGCCGCGGTACTGTGAAACCAGCGATGAGCATCGGCGTAGATGCACTGCTTCTGGTTGCGCTCTGCGGCACGGCGAGCTGGCTGGTTCAGCGACGCCGACGCAGCTCTTCCCAACACCCGGCGCAGGCCCTTTTGCCAACGACCGACGACGACATCTGGACCCTGAAAGCCGGCGCTGTACTGTGCCAGGCGCAGCAGCCGGGGCAGCCCGCGCGCGACTGGCTGGTCACCGAAGTGCTTGAGCCTTCGCGCGGATCGTCCATCGCCCTGCTCGGCCTGCTCGACGGCGGAGGACAGGATGAACGAGCGCTGCTGGTCGTCCTCGCCGATCAGAAGGCTCTTCCGGAAGACCAACGTCAGGTCTGGCTGCTGCGACGCTTGTCAGCGCAGGTCAGCCTCGACGACGGGATGAAAGACCCACCGCGACAGCGCGAACACGAACAGGCGACGTATCAGCAGAGCATGGACTGGCGAGGACTTCTGCGTTCGCGAAACAGCCAGCGTCCCGTCGAGCCAAAGGACGGTCGCGTCGTTCTGTATGTTGGCGCGGGCCCAAAGCGCATGGCCTGGCTGCAGCACGAAGCGGCTCAGGCCATCTATGCAGGCCTTGAGCTTGCGCTGCGCGACCTCGAAATTTTTCCTACCTAGCGGTCGCGCCGCATCGGGCACATCCCGCGGTACGGAACCGGTCCGTGCGATGGGAAGCCCCGCTGCGGCACCAGCACGTCATGGACCCTGCGAGACCTTCAAGCGCATCACGCCTGCTGGTCGAGAAAGCTCGCCGCAGGCTCTATGCACGCGAAATCGTAAGCGATCGGCGACGGCAGCAGCGCGGTCGCCCTGTCCGATCAGCGCGGCCCAGAAAAAAGCGTCACTGTCGTGCCCCCTTCGCAAAATCGGGAAGCGCTATGGCTTGGCTTTGGCGGGCTTGGCGGGCAGTGGCGTACGGGAATACAGGCCGATGGGATGGCCGCTGGGATCGACCAGCACAGCGATGGCGCCGATGCCATCCGGCAAGTTGAACGGAAAACCGGGAGGGATGGTGCCGCCCAGATCTTTGGCTTTCTGACAGCTGGCCGAAAGGTCACTGACTTGCACATAGACCAGGCCGTTGAACGGGCTCAGCTTGCCGTCCGCCACGCGCAAGGTGCCGATCGCCGTGCCGCCCGCGACGATCTCAGCCGCTTGGTCGCTGCCCTGCACCGCCGTGAAGCGCCAGTCGAACAGCTTGCTGTAAAAGTCCTTGGACTGGTTCAGGTTGGTCGTCGTCAGGTCAAACCACGCGATGCGGCCCGCGCCCACATCGGCGGGAAGTGGCTTGTTGCCTGCCGTGGACACGCCACCCGTGGTCAGGCCCAGCGCTAAGATCGCTGCACAAAGAACTCTTTTCATGTCGTCCCTCCTCGATGGAAGGACGCGGCGTACCGCAGGGCCGTGCGCGGCGTCAAGGCAGCAGGCGGATTCGCGGCTTAGGCCGCTGGAGGATCTTTCGTTTCCAGGAAGCGCCGGGCCGTCTCTAGCTCGACTGGGCTCAGCACCTCACCGATCCACAGCAGCAGGTCATTGGCCTGACGGAAGGTGCGACGCTGCGAGTTGTTGGCTTCGCGAACCAGGCGCTCGGTCTGCAGGCTGAACGTCGCGGATTCGCTGGACAGCAAGATCCCCGACCGCTTGATCAGCAGGTTGGTGGCACGCAGCATGCCAGCCACCACTTCCGATACCTCGGGCGATACGACCGAGGCGGCTCGCCAGTCCGCGCAGATGACGGCGGGCTTGACGCGCGCGGCAGCAGCCTGCACGGCACTGCGGAACGACATGGCTTCTTGCACTTCGCGCATGCCGGACCAGCGTGCGACCACCAAGCAGCCTTGTGGTGTATCGACGTGGAACATCGGTTGATTGTATCGCCCCTTGGCACGACGCAGACCGGCAATCGGGTTCCTGTGCGGGTTCCTTTTTTTGGTGCCCGCGCGGGTCCAAATCTTGGGTAGGTCGGTGTCACATGACCCCATGGATTGCCTGCTTTGCGCCCCCCCATCACATGGCCGCCCAAGCGACGTCGACCGCGTGATACCGTAATCCCGAAGAGGCTTTATGGCACACGCTCCCTCGCGGTCTGGATCAGAGTCTTCGCAAAGCCAGGAGGCCGCCGGCGCTTCGCAGACAGGCACGCGTCGCGTGCGATCGGCCATGCCGGCCACGCAGCGCTTGGCCCGCTTCGTCGGCGACTGGTTGGGCATCTCGGTCCTGTTTTGTCTGTGGGTGTCGATGCTGCTGATGCTTACGCACATCGTCGTCCTGCCGCGAACCTGCGCGCAGCGCTGGCCGGCTTGGGTTCCGATTTTGGGCGACATCAAGTCGATGCTGCCCAGCGGGCGCCCACCGCGGCCCGAGTGCATCGGCCCCCTGCTTTCGCAAAGCGAAGCCGCCGCGCAAAGTGCCAACGGTCTTTCCGATGGCATGACGACCTATCTGCTTTCGGGCGATGCCCTGGGTCTGGCCCTGGCGCTTCTGGCCGTGGCTGCGATGCCGCTTCTGCTGTCGTTTGGCGCGGCGCTGATCGCCAAGTGGCAGCAGGCCCCGCGGGCCCGTCATCGCTTTCTGCCCGAAGCCGATCGCGCCGACTCGGACTGGAGCGCTCACGAGCGGCGCTGGAAGACGGAAGCCAGCGAACGCATCCATCGCCTGTGGTCGATCGAGGCGCGCCATTCCGTACAGGCGCAGCACCGCATGATGCAGCACGCCTGTCTGTATGGCTTTGCGACCTCCGCAATCTTTGCTTGGGGACTGATCGTCAACAGCGGCGGATCGCTGGCGGTGCAGACGCGCATGATGGCCGTCGCGGCCGGCAGCGCAGCGTTTACGTCGTTCAGCTTAAGCTTCGGCCGCCTGACCGTGCGCGCATCGATTCGCGACACCAGCGCGCGCATGTTTGCCTATGCTCTGCGGGCGCTGATCTTGTCGGTGCTGGCCGCCGTGCTGCTGGTCGCCCTGCTGTGGCATCACTCGCTGACGGGCAGCGCGGGCGCATCCGCCGCCGACGCGGCACAGCTGGTCAAAGACGGCGCCGTCCTGGCGCAGCAGCCCTTCAAAGGACCGACGAGCTACATGATGCTGGGCATGGTGGTGGCGCTGATCGGCGAAGGCGTGCTGGGTCAAATCACGGCCCGCGCTGCATCGGCGGTCAGCTTGCAGTTACCAACCCGCGCATCGGCGGGCACCAGTCAGCTGGCGTCGATCGATGGGCTTAGCGAGTTGGATATTCTGCGTCTGGGGGAAGAGGGAATTGACTCGATCCACGCGCTGGCGATGGCATCGACCGCGGCGCTGTACTTCAGCACGCCGTACACGATGCAGCGCTTGTGCGACTGGCAAGATCAAGCGCTTCTGATCACGTATGTCGGGCTGGCCAAAGCCGAGACGTGCCGCGAAAAGCTGATGGTGCGCGGCGCCA
>JAYRFD010000549.1:0-2529 GCA_041908565.1 Polyangia bacterium
GACCTGCCCATCGGCTTGCAGATCGTGCACCGTGCAGCCCAATACTTCGCCGGTCCGCAGACCAAGCAAAAGCGCGGTGGCAGCGCCGATGGCCAGCGCTTCTGCCGTCTGTTCGAAGTGAGCGATGGCAACGTCCAGAAAGCGACGCGCGTCTTCGACCTGCGGAAGCGGCTTGCTCGGTGGCGAAACAAGGGATGGCTTGATGTTCGCGAAGGGATTGCTGCGGCAGTGACCACGCACCATCGCCCACGCAAACAAGGCGCGGCACAGCTTCAGGTACAAGCGCTGGGATGCTGCGGCCGGCGGCTTGCCCGACTTGCGGCAGGGACGTAGCGCAGCGTCGGCAGAGACCTGCTCTGCACGCTCTGCGCTGATCGCGTCGATCGGCTGCGCCAGCACATCCACAAGGAACGATCGCAGCCGCGCTTCTTGTTCACGCAAGGTCAGTGGCTTGTAGCGACCGCTGAGCAGCCTCTCGCGACTCCACTCGACCAGCGCGTCGGCCACAGATAGACGCGGTCGTGGCTGTTGCAGCGTTGCTGCGATTTCTTTGGCTTTGTGTTCGGCCTCTTCGCGCGATTCCAAGATCAGTGAGCGTCGCTTGCCGTCTTCGCAGACCACCAAGCGGAAGCGACTGCGGTCCTGATAGATCCCGACCACGCGTGGGGGAAGTTTCTTCCGCACTAGCGACCTCCTCTCTGCATCGGCAGGTGGGCTGGCTTGGCGTGACCCCGCGCTAAATGCAGCCAGGATCCCGCAGACGTGTAGATGACAGAGAACTCCACGGTCCCATCGTGCAAGAAGTGCCAGTGCAGATCCACTGAGATCCGCAGCGATTCTGCCGACATATCGCGCGCAAGGTGTCCGCAAGCCGCGCCCGCCGCAGCTGGAAAAGGAGGGCTCTGCGACCACATCAAAGGGGCATGTGTTCGGTCTCCCCTCCGTCGACCACAGGGTTGTGGAATGCCCATGATTCCGCGACGATAGCAACATGCGTCGTGCCGTGGGTTATGTGCGTGTCTCGACCGATATGCAGGCCGCAGATGGGCTGTCTTTGGATGCGCAGGTTGCAGCGATCGAGCAGTACTGCGCGGCCCATGGCTACAGCTTGGTCCGCGTCTGCAAGGACGTGATCTCGGGCGGCAAAGATCAGCGGCCTGGTTTGCAAGATGCACTGGCGACGCTGAAGCGCGGCGCGGACATGCTGATCGTGCTCAAGTTCGATCGCCTCAGCCGGTCGATCAAACACTTCTGCGAGCTATACGAGACCTACTTCAAGTCGGGCGAAAAAGAGCTGGTCGCGATCCGCGAGTCCATTCGCTTGGACTCATCGCTGGGACGCGCTCTTGTCGGCATCTTGCTGGTGTTCGCGCAGATGGAACGCGAGGCAACCGGCGAGCGCACGAGGGAAGCGATCCGTCACATCCGCAACATGGGCTACCACTTCGGCCGCGTGCCTTATGGCTACAAGACCGAGGTGGCTCCCAACAATCCGCGCTTCCGAATCCTGGTCGAAGAACCGGAACAACAAGCGGTGCTGCAGCGCATCAAGGCGTGGGTGCAACAAGACATCGGCATCACCGAGATCGCCGATCGGCTGAACAGCGAGGGCATCAAGCCGCCCAAGGGGGCTCGCTGGTCGAAGAGCCTGCTGTACAACCTGAAGCTGCGACAGCGCTGGGTCGAGCCGCGCCCGTACAACACGCGCCCGCACACCGATTCCGATGTGAAAGAAAGAATGATCGAGCTACGCAGCCAAGGGCTTACGCACGCGGCGATTGCGGGATCGCTGAATGCCGAAGGCTTCATTCCGCTGAAGGGACAGCGCTTCACGGAAACCAGCGTACGCAAGCTACTGCGCAGCCTGGATGAGACGCAGCACCTGACGCCGCGGCGCTATTTGGAAAAGCTGATCTCGGACATTGAAGCGCGACAGAAAGAAATCCACCCCGACGAACCGTTTGTGCGACCCAGTTATCCGCGCTTGGCGCGCCTGCTTTCCGAGGCGGGCTACACAACGCCCAAAGGACATTCGCACTGGTGGCCCGCCCAAGTGCAGCAGCTGTTGGAAGGTCGCTTCGACCAGTACTACGCCAAGAAGACCGCTGCCTAAGATCGCCTTGCGACGCTGCGTGGCATCTGCCGACTGCGCAGTGCGACGCGCCAAGCCGCGCGCTACACGAAGTCCAGCACCATGTGTTCGTAGTGCCGATAGACCCGCCAGCCGATGATCATCATCAGCGCCGTCGGCACCACGATGCCTGCCCAGCCCAGTAGGCTTGGCGTATCGCCGTGCATGATGGCGCGACGCAGACCGGTCAAGATTCCCGCAATCGGATTGCACTGCAAGTACGTGCGAAACGGGAACGGAATCACGTCCATTGGATAGAAGACCGGCGTCAGCCAGTACAGCAGCAGCAGCGAGGTCGTGACGATATACGCCACATCGCGATAGATGACGTTCAGCACCGAAACGGCCAGCGCCGCACCGCTGAGCAAACCGACCAGCAGCAGCAAGAACACGGGCAC
>JAYRFD010000550.1:0-1648 GCA_041908565.1 Polyangia bacterium
GGTGGATCGCAAGATGCGTTCGGCTTCGTCGATCTTGTGATCGCGGATCAGCAGCCAGCCCAAGGCCACAGCGGCCTCTGGCTGCCGACTGGATCGCGGATGCTGGGCCAAAAAGGCGCGCAGGCTGGCCATGGCTTCCCGGCTGCGCCCAGCGCGAGCCCAGGCCACGCCGGACCAGAAGCGCGCATCTTCAGACAGTGCCCCGTGTGGGGACAGCGCCACGGCTCGATCAAAGTCGGCCGCCGCGCTGGCAAACGCACCTTGCTTCAGGGCCGCGAAGCCGACCGAAAACGCCCGTTCCGTCGGAGAAACGGCATTTTGCAGGACCGCTGAGTCCGGCCTGGGTGTGCCCGCTGCATGCGTCGCGGATCGCGGCGCGCTGCCGGTCGACGGGCTGCGCGTCACGGCACCGGTCGGTGCGGCCGACGGTCGGGCGGGGGCGGCGCCTTGCTTGAATGCCCGCTGCGCAGCGGGTGTCAGGCTGCGGTCGTGTGTGACGACTGTCGCCGCGGGGCCGGTCGTTGCGTGTGCATGCGCCGCGTGACGATCCACCGTGGGCTGCGCGCTGGGGTCGGCATGCCAGGCTTGTCCCGCAGCAAGCTGCAGTAGCGCGGCATCGGGCCTGCGAACATCGACCAGCCCATGCGTGACCGAGACCGCAGCTAGCCGATCGTGATCGGCCGTGACCGTAAACAGCGTGCCGCGCACTTCGACCTGGGCCGATCCGACGCGAACCCAGAAGCGAGCACCGGGGGGCAGGGGCTGGACTTCGATCTGCACGCTGCCGTGATGCAGATCGACGACCTCTTCACGCAGCGATCGTTGCCGGCTGAAGCGCGCATCACCGTGCGCCACCACATCGGCCCGAACGATGGAGTGCGCGTCGGGATGGTTCGCCGGCGGGTCGGTCGCGAACGGTGCCGACCTTGCATTCGACGCAGCGGGATTCGAAAGCGCAGTCCGCGGACCAACGGCGCTGCGCACAGCAAATCCGCTGACCAGCAGGACGACCAGCGCTGCTACGGCCACGCTCGCACCGCGCAGGCCCCGCCGCCAGGCACGCGCGGCGTCTGCGATCGGCGCAGAGTGCGGGTTGGATGTCTGTTGCCGCATGCGCTCGGCTTGATAAAGCAGGCGGGCCCGCACGGCATCGCGTCGTTCGGCATCGGGTTGTTCGGCGGGGATGTGCAGGGCTAGCTGACGTAGCTGCGCCAGCGCTGCCCATTCACGCTGGCATGCTGCGCAGCCCTGCATGTGTTCTTGCAGCGCGTGATCGACAGCCTTTGGAAAGGCCCGCGCGACCAAATCGGTCTTTGGACACTTGAGTGCGGTCATGGGCGCGCCTCCGACAAGGCGCAGCGCAGGGCCCGCCGCGCTTCGTGTAAGCGTCGCCACAGCGTGCCTTCCGGAACCCCCAATGCGCGGGCTACATCGACGCCGGGGATCTCTTCCAGATCGCACATCACAAAGGCCACGCGCAGGTCGTGCGGCAGATCGTCCAAGGCGACCAGCAGGCGTGCAAAAAGCTCGCGCTGGGCCGCCTGCTGTTCGGGTTCGCCAGGGGCAGGGCAGGCGGGCGGCAGGCTTTCGTGCATGCGCATGCGTCGATGTTGGCTGCGGTGGTGGTGACGTGCCAGGTTGCTGGCGA
>JAYRFD010000551.1:0-3954 GCA_041908565.1 Polyangia bacterium
GAGCGGGTCATCCGAGCCCTTGCAGCGCTCGAACTTGGCTTTCTTCTCGCGTTCATTGGCCGCCTTGCGCTGAGCATCGGCTTCTGCCGCCGCAGCCGACGCACGACGGGCCGCATCGCGAGCCTGTCGAGCAAGCTCGATGCGCTCTTTTTCGTCCGTGGCCGAGCCCAGCATCTTGCTGATGCGATCGACCTCGGCCATTTTTTCGGACAGGACTTTCTGCAGGCGGGCCTGGTCTTCTTTGTCAGCCTTGCGTTCGGCGTCCAGCTTCGCGATCAGCTGCCGACGCGCTTCCATCTTGGAAGCGGCCTGGCTGCGATTGACCACGATCAAGATCACCACCGACAGCGTAACCAGCGCCGCCGCCACTGCGCCGATCAGCTTCCACGGGATCGGCTTGGTGCGGATGGCCTCTGCTTCGGCTGCCAGGCGGTTCTCTTCAATGCGAGCCTGCGCCTCAATGCGAGCCCGACGCTCGGACTCTTCGAGCCGAACGCGGTCTTCCATCTCCTTGCGCTCTTTTTCCTCGCGCGCACGACGCTCCGCATCTTTCTGGGCTCGGATGCGTGCCTCTTCGGCTTCGCGGACCGCGCGCTCGGCGTCTTCCTTGGCACGGCGCTCGGCTTCGATCGCTGCGACGCGGGCGTCTTCCTCCTCGCGCTGGCGATCTTCCTCAAGCTTGTGCAGCTCTTTCAGAGAGAACAATAGCGAGTTTTCTTCGCGAGCCATTGCTACCGAAACTCCTTGGCATCCCGTCGGGGAAGGCGTCTACCGCGACGGCAGCCCCGGTGAAGGTTCTTTAGATAATACCGTGCTCCCCAAGCTTTTTACAGAGGTTGACCTGCGGCGGCGGAGCGGGGTACGACGCGGCTTCCATGTTGACTCGGACGCGTATGCTGAACGTGCCTGCCTCTTTATCGCTTTTGCCGCCCCCTGTCATCAGTTTTGGCGGGCTCCTCGGCTCGCTGGGCTTGGCGGCCGGGCTGGGCTTGACCTCGGTGGCCCATGCTGGCCCGACCGTCGTGCAGGACAGTCCAAACGCCGGCCCTCCCGCGGCAAAAGCTGCGCCCCCTGCAGCCGCCACGACCCCGCCGCCTGCCGTCGCTGCTGGCCACGGAGCCCCCGGACCGATGCCGCCCGGCCCGGTCCTGCATCCCAGCGAAAAGCACCTGGCCAACCTGCGCCAGCTGACCGCTGGAGGCGAAAACGCCGAGGCGTACTGGTCCTTCGATGGGAAGCGCCTCAGCCTGCAAGCGACCACCGCCAATGATCGCTGCGACCAGATCTACACCCTGGACCTGGGGGATAGCGGGACGGGCCTTGGCCTGCTCAAGCCGCTCAGTAGTGGCCACGGTCGACATACGTGCAGTTACTATTTCCCCAGCGGCGATCGCGTGCTGTTTAGTTCGACGCGACACCTGGGCGACGCCTGCCCACCGACGCCCGATCGCAGCAAGGGCTACGTCTGGCCCCTTTACAACTATCAGATCTACAGCAGCAAGCCCGACGGCAGCGACATCAAGCGGATGACGCAGACGCAGGCCTACGATGCCGAAGCCACCGTCTGCCGCGACGGCAGCGTCATCTTCACATCCGATCGCGACGGCGATCTTGAGCTGTATCGCATGAACCTGGATGGCACCGGGGTCAAGCGGCTGACCAACGCGCCCGGCTACGACGGTGGAGCGTTCTTTTCGGAAGACTGCCAGCACATCGTCTGGCGCGCGGCTCGTCCACGCAACGCCGCCGAGCTTGCCGAGATGCGAGCGCTGCTGAAAGAACACCTGGTCCGCCCGACGCGCATGGAGCTGTGGGTGGCCAACGCCGACGGCTCGAACGCTCATCCGGTGACCGACTTCGGATCGGCGTCGTTCGCGCCCTTCTTTTATCCCGCCAAGATCGCCGGAGCCGCCAATCGACGCATCATCTTCTCGTCGAACTACGGCGACCCGCGCGGGCGCGAATTCGATCTGTGGGCCATCAATTCAGATGGCACGAACCTGGAACGGATCACCTTCAGCCCCGACTTCGATGGCTTTCCGATCTTTTCGCCCGACGGCAATCGGCTGGTTTTTGCCAGCAACCGCGGTGGCAAAGCACGCGGAGAAACCAACATCTACATCGCGGACTGGCAAGCCGGCCCCGCCCTGCCCGCCGCCTTCGTCCCGACGCCTGCCGACGAAGTACATCGACGCCTAAGCTGGTTGACCGATCCGGCACGCGAAGGCCGAGGCGTCGGCACCAAGGGCATCGCGGCAGCCGCCGATCAGATCGCCACGTGGATGAGCCAAGCGGGCCTTACGCCCGGCGCCGACCCCGTGCCCGCTGGCAAGGGCAAGCCGGCCAAGCCTTCCTTCTTTCAAGATGTCGAAGTGTTCGTCGGTGTGCGCGATCAAGGAACTCGTGTTCGCATCGAAGATCCGGCCCCTGCTCGCGTGCTGACCGCCGAACAAGTGAGCCCGGCTGGCATGTCCGGCACCGGTGCCTTCCGCGGATCGCTGAAGTTCTGCGGCTACGGCATCACCGCGCCCGAGGCTCACTGGGACGACTTCGCCGGGACCGATCTGAAAGGACAGATCGCGGTCATCTTGCGCGGCGTGCCGGCCAACAAGTTTTCCGGTGCTGCCAGTCGGTCGTATTCCGACCTGCGCTTCAAGGCCTGGACGGCCCGCGAGCACGGCGCCATCGCCGTCGCATTCGTCGACCTAAGCAGCGAGGGTGTACCCAAGCTGACCCTCGATGGCCCCGAAGGTGGCGCCGGGCTGCCCGTGGTCTTTTTGGCCAAGAGCGTCCTGGGCGAGCTAGCGCGCAGCAGCGCTAACCAGTCGACAACCGATGCGGTGGCGGGTCTGGAAAAAGCCGCGCTCGAAGGCAAGCCAGGCTCGGTTTCGTTGGCCGGCAAGCTGGCTGGCGACGTCAAGCTGGCCCGCGAGTCTCGACGCGAACGCAACGTTATCGGCGTACTGCCCAGCGGAGCCGCCGACGCCAATGTCCTGGTCCTGGGCGCGCACTACGATCACCTGGGCTTCGGAGGCCGAAGCTCCCTGGCTCCCGGAGTCAAAGCGATTCACCCCGGCGCCGACGACAACGCATCTGGAACGGTCGCCCTGCTGCATGCGGCAGAGCTGCTGAAGAAGCAGCCTGCCCTGCAGACCACGGACATCTATTTTGTGACCTTCACCGCCGAGGAAGTCGGCCTGGTGGGCTCAAGCCGCTTCGTCGAAAAGCTGCCGGTCGGGCTGCGCAAAGAACGCATCAAAGCGATGTTCAACTTCGACATGGTTGGTCGCTTGGCATCGTCGTCGGGACAGACTCTGCCCAGCGTCGTCGTGCAAGGCAGCGATTCAGCCGCCGAATGGGCAGAGCTAGTCGCGCCGCGCTGTCAGGGTCTGGGCCTGTTCTGCCGCCTGGGCGGCGACGGCTACGGCCCCAGCGATATGACGCCGTTTTATGGCAACGGCGTGCCGGTCTTGTTCTTCTTTACCGGCGCGCACGGCGACTACCACCGACCCAGCGACACCATCGACAAGATCAACTCGATGGGCATCACGCAGATCGCCGATCTGGCGTCGCAGCTTGCGCGTGATACCAGTGAACGCCTGCGACAAAACCCGACGGGACTTTCGTGGAAGAAGCCAAGTGGGCCGCCACCACGGGCTGGCGATCGCGGCTATGGCGCCTATCTGGGCACCATCCCGGACTACACCGCCATGCAAGGCAGCCGCGGCGGCGTCAAGCTGACCGGAGCCCGCCCGCAGAGCCCCGCCGAAGCAGCCGGCGTGCGATCGGGTGACGTGCTGGTCGGCCTCGGCGACAGCAAGATCGAAACCCTGGAAGACATGGCCTTCGCGTTGAAGAAGTACAAGCCCGGTCAGCAGGTCGATGTGGTCGTCCTGCGCGACGGACAACGCGTGGTTTTGAAGACGACCCTGAAGTCTCGCACGGAATAGGCAC
>JAYRFD010000552.1:0-2039 GCA_041908565.1 Polyangia bacterium
GGCGGCCTGCTGACGTGGGGTGGCTGTGTCCAATGCAAAGAGCATGCAAAGGAAATTCCCGAGATGGCGCCCCAACAAGGAGTCGGTCCGTGAGATACACAATGTGCCGTCAACGGATTCGCCAAGGATACGGCGCTGCGCTGCTGTTCTGGTGCGCCACCCTGCACTGCGATCCCTATTCGGCATGCGACGATCCAGGCTATCGCAAGACGCTCCAGGCATGCCGTCCACAGACGAGCGCAGATACGCTGCCGACGCGGGTGAGCCTGCGGGACTTGCAGACTCCTCAGTGGAAGCTGTCGGTCAAGCTAGATGGGCTGCGTGAATGGCACAAGCTGAGGCTGGATCTTTTTGCAAGTCCCCCGGCCATGCTTACCGACGAGGAGATCAAAGGCTGCGATGAGAAGGCACAGCAAGCAAGCGCCACCGCGCAAGCAGCCAAATCCATCGACTTGCCCGTGATCGGAAAGGAGACGGCGGTGCGGGGGCCCATGTACTTGCGACTGCGCGACTGCGTATCGGGCTTCGAGCTATCTCAGCCGGTGCGCGTCTACGACCCACCGCAGTTCAATGCCGCGGTGACGGTGACGGACAAAAACCCCGGGGCGGGCGTCACGGTGCAGAAGTACATCGGGGTGACTTTGGGCAAGGACTCGATCTTCGCGCACGAGGACATCTTGGCGCCGACCCAGCTCCATCGGCTGGCCGAGCTGGATACGTCTGGGAGCCCCAAGAGGGTTCCGAATGAAGGCCAAGACGCCTATCTGCGGGTGACGCCGGAACGGGGGGTCGCGGTCTCGCAGGGGGCGGGCCTGTTTGCGCGCCTGCCGGCACGTGGCATGAAGGACGATCTGCGCTTTGTGAACTTTACGAACGATATGATGGAGCCGCTAGGTCACGGCATGCCGAGCCTTCCCAGCGGTACCAGCCTGCTGGCCGCCGATGCGGAAAGCGATCGCGTGGCGCTGTTAGAGGGCAGCCGACTCACCGTCAAAAAAGCCGACCGCAGCGCGCGAGAGATTTCATCCGCGGCCCTGGCCTCGTGTGATGTATCTGGCGTGAACCCGATGGCCTTGGCTGTCGCCTTGGGCCACAGCGGTGGGCTGCCCGGGTCACCGGTCTTGGATACGGCGACGGCGGTGCTGCTGGGGAAAAAGGACTCGAAGCTCTCGGTGTCGGTCTGTTATGCCCAGGCCCAAGCCAGCCCGGATGAAACGAAGAAGGCGCAGGAAGCGGCAGCGACGTGCTTTCAGGGCGCCTTGATCGCGAATGCTGGCGAGCTAACGGCGCAGCTTTCGCTGGCCGACCTGGACGGCGACGGCCTGCTGGATCTGCTGGTCGCGCCCGCCGATACCAGCAAGCCGCTGGTCTATGTGCCGGCCCAGGATGGGGCCACGGGCTGCACGGCGGTCGCTCTGCCGGACTTGAAGCAGCCGACGGACAGCCCGGTAACCGGCTTGGCCGGGGGGTTGGCAAAGGGCGCGATGCCTAACGGCCGTGGCCTACCCAGTGTGGTGATCGCCACCAGCAAGGACCTGCGGCGCTTTGATCGCCGGGCGCCGTCGCAATAGCATCGAGCCCCCTCGCGGGGCTCGATCGATCGCTTACGGGCGGGCGTCCGCGAACACGGGGCGCAGACCGGACGGCGGACGAGCAAGCTCGAAGAGCTGCGGACGATCAGGGGCGTCGCCCTCGCTGCCCTCGCCGAAGAAGCGCAGAATCGGTCCATAGAACTCGGCGAGCTGCTCTGGGGTACAGGTGGGCAGGAAGATGCGCAGGACGCGGGGGTCGTAGAAGCGGAAGAAGAGGAAGTCTTTTTCGCCCTCGGCGCGGACGCGCAGGAAGTGGCGGAAGTGGCGGCGGACTTGGTCAAAGGGCTTTGGGCAGTCGAGGAAGATGCCCCAAGACTGGCCCCAGCCTTCGTGTACCAAGGCAGCAAGCAGCCAGTCGTCTGGGGTCAGCTGAACGAGATAGGGCGCCACGTCAGCCAGCGCATCGCCGCGGACTCCCGAAAGCAGGGAGCGAGCGGGGTTTCCGGA
>JAYRFD010000553.1:0-4101 GCA_041908565.1 Polyangia bacterium
CTCGCGGCCGTCGGCGCCTCGCCACAGCAGGCCCATGCCCGGCAGCGGCACCAGGATGTCGGAAAACAAGATCGCCGCATCGACCCCCAAGCGAGCGATCGGCTGCAACGTCACTTCACACGCAAGCTCGGGCGTTCGGCACAGCGTCAGGAAGTCGCCGGCTTTGGCCCGCGTCGCTTGATATTCCGGCAAGTAGCGACCGGCTTGCCGCATCAGCCAGATCGGCGCGCAGTCCACCGGCAGACCGCGGCAGGCGCGCAGGAATCGGCTCTGCTGTGGGTCGCTCGCAGGCGCTGGCTGCGATGGATCGACCGGCTGGACCACCAGGCTTGGCGCCCGCGTCCCTTTGGGCGTGGATGTGCGACGCACCCCCGGCTTGCGGGTGCTTGACGGTTGGCCCCGACGGGCCGGAGTTTTGCCTGCCACCTTCATTGCGCTGGCCATTATCAAGGAAAAGCCTGTGTCGACGCGATGTTTTCAAGCACCGGCTCAGCGTGCGATACTTATTGTCCCTGCGTCTCGACTTGCGCGCAGTCACCATGCCCAAGGCTCGCAAACTTCAAATGCCAACTGAATCTGCGCAGTGCACGTCGCTGCACCCCTGCGATGGATCCGCGGGTTCAAAACACAGCCCTGCCATGCGACGCGTGGGCTTGGCCGGCCGTCTGTTGTGGGGCCTGGTCTGCCTGTCGGCGCTGGGCTTTTGTGCAGGGCCCCGCCTGAGCCGAGCCGAATCCCGCAGCAAGTCCGGTCAAGCGCGCGCGCAGGCGCAGGCCGAAGCCGCGTTGGCGCAGGCTCAGACGGCGATTGATGCCAAGGACTATGCCGGGGCCTATCGCGGGCTGTCGCAGGCGTATCAAAGCCAGCCGAACTTCTGGCTGCTGCAGGGGCTGGCCGCCGTGGCCGCTGCCGAGGGAAAGACCGTTGAGTCGCAGGATCTGCTGCGGCGCTTCTTGGCCGATCCAGGCCTGGACAGCAAGGCGCCCGAGCGCGCGGCCGCACAGCAACGCCTGCAGACGCTGCCCTTGGTCGCCGCGGGAGAAGTCAGCGTGGGCGCACCGCGTGGGGCCCTGGTCGAAGTCGATGGCCGCTTGGTGGGCGTGACGCCGCTGCCGACGTCGCTCTTGGTGAGCAGCGGGCGGCATCGCGTCGCGGCAAGCTCTGGCAAATGGCGGGCCGAGACCGAAGTGAACGTGCGAACCGCTCGTCTATCGGAGCTTCGCTTCAAAGAGGGCGTCGAGGTCGTGGTGGCCACGCTGCCGGCGGCTGTCTTGTACGTCGATTCGTATCTGGGAATGTCGACGCCGACCGCGACCCCACCACCGTCTGAAGTTGAACCCAAGCCGGCTGGTGAAGGCGGGGATGCTGCGAAGCCAGCGGCAGCAAATGCAGAGCCCAGCCCGACACCGACCGTCGCCAATCCGCTGTTGGATCCGCTGCCGGATGCCTTGACGCAAGCGGCCGCTGCGGCGCTCAAACGCGAAAACTACGTGATCCTGGGACGAGGCCTGGCCCTTGCCTATGCCCAAGATGAAGGGGCTTGCCAAGGAGGGGATTCGCACTCGGACGCCTGTCTGAAGGCGCTGGCCAGTCGCTACGGAGTGGACCATGCGATCCGCGCCTCGGTCGTGCGGGACGAACGCAACGTGCGCATCGACGTCACGCTGTTGGATATGCAGGTCGAAGACGTCGCCGCGACGGCCAGCAACAACTGTCCCGGCTGCCTGAATGAACAGACCGCAGTCAAGCTAGCTGACTCGATCACGCAGGTCCTGACGACGGGCAGTGGGCGGGCTCGCGGCACGCTGTCGGTCACGTCGGAACCTGCCGGAGCCGAAGTGCGCATCGGTTCGCGTCGGCTGGGAGTCACGCCGGTGACGCGCAAGGTGTGGGCCGGCAGCTATCAAGTCGATGTCAGTCACGAAGGCCACAAGCCCTATTCGCAGCAGGTCGACGTAAAGAATGACGAGACGACGCCCCTGTCTGCGACGCTGGTTCGTCTGGAACCGCAGGGCGTCGACCCCGCGATCGAGATCGAGGCCAAGCGCCAAGCCCAAGCCCGCGCTCGTCGGCGCTTGATCTTCATCGGGGCCGGCGCGGCGGGGATCGCGGTCGGCGCGGTGCTGCTGGGCTTCGGTGCATCCGCGCTCGCTGCTCATGGAAGCTGTGCAGCGCCCAACCCCGCCGATCCGATGCAGTGCCGACGCCTGTTCGACACCGTCGCACCTGGATCCGCCCTGACCGCCGTGGGCGGTGCGCTGCTGATCGGCGGCACGGTCACCCTGATCTGGCCGTTCGTGAAAAAGGACTAGCCAGCCCGCGATAACCGCCATCGTATATGTCTATATAAAACGGCATTATGCGGTTGATTTTGTTGATATGTTGAATGTTTTGTGATGATTGATATTCTGTTTGTCGATATGGGTCGTGTATCAGAATTTCTGTTGCAAGGACCGGCCTAAGCGGGCTTAGCTGGACGAGCCAAACTGGCGCTCTCGCTGATAAAAGACCGTCGGTCCGACGCGCAGTGGGGCGAACCCCGACACCGCTTCAATTAGGGTTTCGGTCGTGCCCAGAAGCAGGTATCCACCCGGTCGCATCACGCGGCGGAGTTTCTGCAAAATCGCAGTCCGTGTAGCGCTATCAAAATACACCAATACATTTCGCATAAGCACCAGATCCATGGTTGGCAGCGCGGGCCAGTCCCGGATCAGGTTCAGCTGCGCGAATTCGATGCGTCGACGCAGCGCTGCGTGCATGCGATAGCCGTCGCCTTCGCGCTGGCTGTAGCGGGCCCGCAGGGCTTCCGGCAGTCCGCGCGCGACTTCCATTTCGCTGTACCAGCCCGCGCGAGCCCGAGCCAAGTGCGCATCCGACAGATCGGTGGCGAACATACGCACCGATCCGTTCCACAGATCTGGAAAGGAATCGGCCAGCAGCATGGCCAGGCTGTAGGGCTCTTGCCCCGTCGACGCTGCGGCGCACCACAGGCTTAGCGGCGTGTCTGGCGCACGCGCAGCCAAAAGGGCCGGCAGGATCGTGCTGCGCAAGGCTTCGAACGGATGTCCATCGCGAAAGAAATAGGTCTCGCCGACCAAGAGCTGTTCGACCAGGGACCGGCGCAGTCGCGTCTCGGACGGCGTGCGCAGCCGGAAGGCCAGCTCATGAATGCTGTTGAGTGCTTCTTCCTGAGCCAATGCACGCAGCCTGGCATCGATCAGGTACTGCTTGTCTTCCCCCAGAACCATGCCCGACTGCTCGCGGACCAGGCTGCGAACGAACGCGCGATCGTCTGGCGTCGGCTTGTCCATCAAGTACCTCTGCGCACGCGGCGCACGATCTCATCCCCCAGCTCATCGATTGGCAGGATCGCTTCCGCCAAGCCTGCGTTGGCCACGGCTCCGGCCATCCCCCACACCACACTGCTTGCCTCGTCTTGGATGATGACGCCGCCGCCCGCGCGTCGAATGGCCATCGATCCTTGGCGGCCGTCCTCGCCCATGCCGGTCATGATGACGCCCAGCACGCCGTTGGGATACGCGGCTGCCACCGACTCAAACAAGACATCAACAGCGGGCCTGCACGACCAGACCGGAGGCTCGTCGTGAAGATGCAGGCTGATGCCACTGCGTCCGCGGCGTACCACCATGTGTCGACCGGCCGGCGCAACCCACGCCTTTCCGGCGGTCAACTGGGTGCCTTCGCTGCCTTCTTCAACGCTGATATTCGACTCGCGCTGCAGGCGTTCTGCGAAGGGCTTGGTGAAGCCGATGGGCATGTGCTGCACGATGACCACGGGCACTGGAAAGCGAGCAGGCAGACGAGAAATGACCTGGCACAGTGCGTTCGGACCGCCGGTTGATGCACCGATGGCGACGATTTCGACGGTCGCGCCCCGTCTGATCGGAGCCAGGGCCCGCGCTGTGGGCGGCGCCGGACTTGGCAATGCCGCACCGGGGGCCGTTGCCGACCGACTGAGCATGCGGATGCGATCCAAAAGTGCAGTCACCGCGGCGACTTGCGCCAGCGGCGATCCGCCCAGGTTCGATGGCTTCGCGACGCAGTCTTCGGCGCCCAGGGCAAGTGCATCCACGGTGGCTC
>JAYRFD010000554.1:0-1521 GCA_041908565.1 Polyangia bacterium
CCTTCCCCACGCGCGACCCGCTGGAGCTTCTGTACTGCCATATCGCGCGACAGCCAGCGTCGCTTAGCAGCGTTCAGCCTGGCATCCCCCCAGTCTTGGCTCGCATCGTCAGCAAGCTGCTCGCGAAGTCGCCGGAAGAACGCTACCAAAGCAGCCTGGGTGTCCATCGCGATCTGGTCGACTGTTTGCGGCGCATGCAGGCCGATCCAGCGAACGCAAGCCGCATCGACTTTGCGATCGGCAGTCACGATGTCCGCGATCGCTTCGAGCTAACTGGACGCTTGCACGGGCGCAGCAGCGAGATCGCCACACTGACCCACAGCGTGCAGCGCGTCGCCAAGCGATCCAGCCCCGAGCTGATCTTGGTAAGCGGCCCAGCCGGCGTCGGCAAGAGCGCCGTGATCTCGGAACTGCAGCGCATCTTGATCGAACAACACTCGCGTTCAGCGACCGTGGCCCCGGGGGGCGAGCCGCGACCAGAACGCAACGATTCCCAGCCCAATCCATTGGGCTTCTTTACGCGCGGCAAGTTCGATCAGCTGACGCGCGATCGTCCATACAGCGCACTGCTGTCCGCTTTGTCGCAAGCCCTGCGACAAATCGCCGCCAGCAGCGAAAGCACGCTGCAGCTTTGGCGCCGACGCCTGCTGCAAGTATTTGGCAGCGGGGCGCCCGTGCATGGGGGGGATGCCAGCTTGGCGTCTGTGCTGTGCCCCGTGCTGCCCGAGCTTGAGCTGATCCTCGGCAAGCAAGCCGCGCCACCCGAGCTAGCCCCCGCCGAGCTGCGCAACCGCTTCCGCGCCGCCTTCCAGCGCTTGCTAAAGGCGCTGGCCCGCGATGGTGCACCTCTGGTGCTGTTCTTGGACGATGTCCAGTGGTCCGATGCAGCGACGCTGGATCTGCTGCCCTTGGTGCTGGCCGATCGTCGGGGCGGCAGCCTGCTGGTCATCCTGGCCTACCGCGACAACGAAGTCGGCCCCGCCCATCCCCTGCATGCGATGCAGGCAGAGCTGAGCCGCATTGCCTGCCCGATCGATCGCCTGAACATCGGCCCGCTGTCCGATGAAAGCCTGAACGAATTCGTCGCCGATACCCTGCAGCTGCCGACCCACGAAACCCAAGCGCTCTCCGATCGCTTGTGGCAGAAGACGCATGGCAACGCGCTGTTTGCTGGCGCGTATCTGACCAAGCTGTACCGCGATGGCTTGCTGCGCTTCGATCGATCCGCCCAGCGCTGGACATGGCAGATCGCACAGATCATCGCCGCGCCGATCGCCGACAACGTGGTCGATGTCTTGGTGCAGCGCCTAAGCCAGCTTCCGCCACGCAGCCGTGCCCTGCTTCAGCTAGCCGCTGTACACGGCCAAGACTTCACCCTGGACGCCTTGTTGGAAGATCAGGGTTCATCAGCCCAGGCTCCACGCACCGCTGATGAAGGCAGTGATCCAGACGAGGCGCTGCGGTACGCGGTGGCCGAAGGCTTCGTGCTGCCCATCGCAGGGGCCTATCGCTTTGTTCACG
>JAYRFD010000555.1:0-5923 GCA_041908565.1 Polyangia bacterium
AGATAGTCCAGCAAAGGCGTGCCCTTTCGCCGCATTTCTTCTTCGTTGTAGAGGGTTACGCCGCGATGGTAACCTCATTCACTGAGCCTATTCGGCCGAGGGAGTTGTGGTGAAAACCCCGGTTCAGTTCGGAAACTACTATCTGCTGGAGCGCGTGGCAGCCGGCGGCATGGCCGAGGTGTTCCGCGCCAAGAGCGTCGGTCGCGAGGGCACAGAGCGCATCGTCGCCCTGAAGCGCATCCTGCCGATGGTCGCCGCAGACAAAGAGCTGGTCTCGTTGTTCATCGACGAGGCGAAGCTGGTCATCCAACTTAACAACCCCAACATCTGCAAGGTCTTTGACTGGGGCAAGGTCGACGACAACTACTACCTGGCGATGGAATACATCTCGGGCTGTACGCTGCGTCAGGCCTTCCAGCGCTGCAAAGAGCAAGAGATCGATGGCTCGTCGGCGATGCCGCTGGCGCAGGCCTGCTTGATTGCGATGAAGCTGTGCGAGGGCTTGGACTACGCACACAACAAGAAGGACACCCTCGGCAACGACCTGGGCTTGGTGCATCGCGATGTCTCGCCGCCCAACGTGATGATCAGCTACGAGGGCGAAGTGAAGCTGATCGACTTCGGGATTGCCAAGGTGCAGACGCACCGGCAAGGCGAAGCCAGCGCGCCCAAGGGCAAGTTTTCGTACATGTCGCCCGAGCAGGTCCGCGGCGAGGCCGTCGACCGACGCTCTGACATTTTTTCGCTGGGCATCGTGCTGTATGAGCTTCTGACCGGCGAGCGCCTGTTCCCCGTCGACAACGACATGTCCGTGCTGGACAAGATTCGCAACGTCGAAATCTTGCCGCCTTCAACGATCAACAAGCGCATTCCCGAAGAGCTAGAGCGCATCGTCATGAAGGCGCTCAGCCGAAGTCCGGCCGACCGTTACCAGACGGCGATGGAGCTGAATTCGGACCTGCAGCAGTCCCTGTACGCGTCGGGCGAGTTCTATTCGCGCAAAGAGCTGGCGTCGTGGATGCGGCGCGTGTTCAAGCCCGAGTTTGACGCAGAACAAGCGGCGCTGGATGCGGCGCGCGAATTCCGCCCGCCCAGCTTGCCCGCCCCGTCGCAGAACGAGCCGCTGGCCAAGGCGCGTCAGACGATGCAGATCGCGGCGCTGCGCGTGCCCGGCGAAGGCACCGGGGCGCTGCGCGTTCCCAAAGATCCAACGGGCGCCTTCCGCGTCGGCAAAGACGGTGCGCTGCGGCCAGCGGGCAGCAAAGAATCGGAAGCCCCCAGCTCATGGACGCCCAGCCGTGGCAAGTCCAAGCGCTCGGGCAGCACGCCGCCGCCGCCACCACGTCAGACGGTCAGCTCGATCGCCGAAGCGGCATCCAGCATGGTCCCCGGTTCGCGCGGCAGGGCCGACGGCCGGCAAGCCAACGCTCCTGTCGTCGAGGACACCAAGGTCGATCCGCCGATGCTGTCGGGCCGCGTGGTCGAAGCCGGCTGGTCCGGCGAAAACGCGCGCGCGCAAGAGACCATCCCCAACCGCTTCGGTCCGCCGACGGGTGTTCCCTCGGTCATCGACGAAGGGCCGACGGTAGGCCACACCATGCGCAACGTGGCCGACATGACGGGGGAATCCGCTCCGTCAGCTGGCCTGTCCGATCCGGGCGACGCCGAGACGCGGGCCTATTCGCAGCTGCAGTCTGCCGAGGACGATCCGCACAGCAATTCGGACACCATCTTGCAGCGGGGCGCACCGACGCCCGTTCCGCCTGCGGTAAAGCCGGCCGCGCCGCTTGTCTCGGCTGCTCCCGTCGCTGCAAGCAAGCCAGCACCGCCGGTCAGCGCACAGCCAGCAGTCCAAGTGGCTCCGGCGGTTCCAGTGGTCGATCGTCCGCCGCTGGTGACGCCGGCTCCGGTGCCGGTGGTGACCAAGCCCGTGCAGCCAGCGCCACCGGTCAGCAGTCCGCCCGCTGCACACGACGACGACGATGATGATGATGATGACGAACGGATGGTGCCACGCCCCACGGCACCGCCTCCCAAGAGCAAGCCGGCCTCGGGTCCTCCACCGACGGTCATGCCGCCGCCACCGCTGAACCTCCCGGCGACCTTGGATGTCGGATCGACGCAGCAGACCAAGCCGCAGCGGTCCAGCCGAGCCGGTCTATGGGCTGCGCTGGCACTTCTGGTCGTGGCCAGTCTGGCGGGCGCCGGATACTGGATGTACGGGCGCAGCGGCGAGCTAGTCATTTCGGCCGATCCGTCGCGCGAAGTCATCGTGCTGGTCGATTCGAAGCCGGTGGCGATGACGGACTCGCCGATCATCCTGCGTCTGCAGCCGGGCACCTATGCCATCGCTGTGCAGCACAACGGCTATCTGCCGTGGAGCGACAAGCTCTCGATCGCGGCAGGAGAGACCGTCAAGCGCTCGGTCAAGCTGGACGCCATCGTGCACAAGACCGGCGGCTTCACGCTGGAGTCCGATCCGCCGGGCGCCGCTGTGACCTTGGATGGCGCATCGCTGGGTGGCGTCACGCCGCTGCGTGTGCAGAGCGTTCTGGTGGGACCGCACACCCTGGAAGCGCGGCTGGGCAACCGCATCTGGCGGCAGCAAGTCACCATCGAGGAAGGCAAGACGATCAAGGTTCAGGCCATGCTGCCGGCGGAAGCCTCGCCCAGTGGAACGCCGACGGTGACGCCGCTGGAAAATGGCACAGGTCCGACGGTTGCGACCAAGCCGGAAGACAAACCCGAAGACAAGCCAGAGACCAAGCCAGAAACCAAACCGGAGACCAAGCCAGAAGCCAAACCGGAAGCCAAGCCCGGTAAGCTGGCGGCAAAACCCGCGGTCCCGGGGCGTCCGGGCCTGAAAAAGCGCCGCCCGGGCCCCACAGGCAGCGTCGGCATCACCACGGATACGCCTCCAGCCGCGGCGGCCCAGGGCAACTTCGGCTACCTGCGCATCAACAGCCGCCCGTGGAGCAAGATCATCGTCGACGGACTGGACACCGGATTGAACACGCCGCAGACCTCGTACCGCGTCACGCCTGGCACGCACCAAGTGACGCTGTACAACCCGCAGTTCAACATCCGCGAGACCATCACCATCCGCGTCGGCGTCGGCGAGACTGCCACCATCACCAAGACCTTCCAGCGCTAGCCCGCCTCGCGGTCACGCGGGGCTCCCAGCATCGCAGCCACCCTACGTCAGCCCGTTCCCAGCCCCGGCTCGATCCGCCCCACCTTGCTTCACAGCTGGGGTAATGCTGCTTGAGCCCTAGCCCATCAGCGTCGGAATCAGCGCCCAACACATCGGCCGATCTCTGATCGGACGCAAGCAGACAAAGGCTGTGTGCGCTTGGGATCCTTGTCCCGTCGGAACCATCGCCATCGCAGAACCCCGCAGACGGCGATGCGCAGCCGGCAGGCCTAGCCCGCAGGGAACAGCAGGTGCAGCAGGTGATACATGCCGAAGGAAACGGCAGCGCTGATCGGCACCGTAAGCACCCAGGCAATGAAGATGTTGCCGGCAACACCCCAGCGAACAGCCGACAAGCGGCGCGCGGCGCCAACGCCCATGATGCTGGCGCTGATGCAGTGTGTCGTCGACACCGGGATGCCAAACTGACTGGCCGTCAAGATCGTAAAGCCTCCCGCCAGCGAGCTAACGCAGCCCTGCAGTGGCGTGATGCGGATGATCTTGCTGCCCATAGTCTTGATGATGCGCTGACCGCCCGCCGCCGTGCCCAGTGCAATTGCAGCGGCGCACGAAACGATGACCCACACCGGCACGACCGGATGCGCGGCCGTTCCCTTGGGCAGCATCCACATAGGAAGCTGATCGCCCATGCAGGATGCGGTGATCGAAAACAGACCCAGCGTGATGATGCCCATCGACTTCTGTGCATCGTTGCTGCCGTGAGCGACCGACAAGATGGCCGCCGCCAAAAGCTGGGCCTGTCGCGACCGGCGATTGACCGTCGATGCACGCGTCGACATCAGCATCCACAGCGTGCCGATCATGATCCCCAGGCCCATCACAAAACCGGTCGTTGGAGCCACCACCAGCGGGATCAGGACCTTCTTCGCCAGCGTCGCCCACTTGAACGCTGCCAAGCCTCCGCGGGCCACCACGGCACCGGCCAGGCCGCCGATCAACGCATGCGAGCTTGACGAAGGAATGCCCCACCACCACGTCAGCAAGTTCCACAAAGAAGCTCCGGTCAGCGCCGCCAGCACGGTGACCTGCGTGACTTGCGATGGATCCGCAAAGCCCGCAGCAATGGTCTTGGCGACGGCAGTGCCGGTCATGGCGCCGACGAAGTTGAGCACCGCGGACATCAACACCGCGGTGCGCACGGGCAAAACGCCAGTCGAAACCACGGTGGCGATGGCGTTGGCTGCGTCGTGAAAGCCGTTGATGTAATCGAACAGGATGGCCAGCAGCACCACGAGCAAAAACAAGGTGAGCAGGGACATCAGTGCGTCCTTCCGCAGCGCGTCGGACTTGGGGCCGGTCGACGATGACTGGGGCTCATGCCGATGCGCTTGCTGTTACGCATGCTTGATCGCGACGTTTTCCAGGACGTCGGCAGCGTCTTGGCAGCTATCAAGCGCGGCTTCCAACGAATCAAGCACGGCCTGCTGGCGCAAAAGCTCTTTGGCTTTGACGTCGGGGTTCTTGAACAGATCCGCCATCTCGGTGTGATAGACACCGTCGCCACGCTTTTCCAGCGCGACGATCTGCAGGCGGGCCGGCGCCAGGCGTTCAAGCTTGCGCTTGCGAATGAAGGGGATCGCGTCTTTGAGGACCGTGACCGCTTCCGCGCAGATCTGAATTAGCTCGCGCATGGCGGGCGTGAACGAGTGCACTTTGTACGCGACGAAGGCCTGCGCCGCCGCGTACATGTAATCGAGCACGTTGTCGAGCGAGGTGGCGAGGTTGTGGATGTCCTCGCGATCGATCGGTGTAACGAACGTCTCGTCCAGCGCCAGCGTGACCGAGCGAACCAGATCATCGCCTCGGTGTTCCAAGCTGTGGATCCGTTCCAGCGTGGACTGAGCACCAGCTTCATCCTCTGGGAAGGTCGCCATTACCGACGCAGCCTCGCCAAGAATGTCGGCATGCTGTTCCAGCATGGTGAAGAACTTATCGTCCCGAGGCAGAAGCCAGTTGATCAAGTCTTGTATCGCCATGTGCTCTTTGCCCACGCTGATCTGATCGTGGGTGGTCATGCATTCTTCGCGGCCAGAACGAAGGCAACGACCCGCAGGTCGCTACCCCATCTGTGACGGCAGGATGCACCAGAGACAAGATAGAGCCAAGCACTTTCCGTCGCGCGCGCCCGCGGCATGTACGACGGAACAAGCGGCTGCGAAGTTCCTAGGCTGCGACGGCAGAAGTGGCTGTGGGCGACTCTGCTTCGATGTGGTTTTGAGCGGAATCTGTCACAGAAATGTCACGTTGCGCGGCCTCTGCGCTGGGTCGCCTGCGCTGACCACCCGACGCCGCAAGCTCGATGAAGAACTGCGCGGTCGCAGCGATCAGGCCGTCGGGATCCTTGGGTGCTTGGGCTTGATCGCGCAGCGCTGCAGAGTCGGGCAGGCCCTTGGTGTACCAAGCCACTGCCTTGCGTAGTTCGTGGATGATCTTCTTTTCCGGGGTGTGGCTGCGCATCAGATCGACGTGGCGCAAGAAGACCTCGCGGCGCTCCTCCAGCGATGGAGCACCAGGCGGCGCCTGCCCATGCAGCCACGCGCGGATGTCGCGAAACAGCCAAGGATTGCCCAGCGCGCCGCGACCGATCATGACCGCATCGCAGCCGGTCTCGACGCGCATGCGGATGTAGTCTTCCAGCGTCTTCACATCGCCGTTTCCGACGACGGGAATGTGTCGCGGCACGGCATCGCGGACCTTCTTGATGATCTC
>JAYRFD010000556.1:0-3565 GCA_041908565.1 Polyangia bacterium
AGCCGGCGGATTCAGCACTTGGGGCAATCGATCGAAAGGCAGGTAGCGCGTCCACAGCGCGCGCGGATCGTCTCCGGCCAGCACCTTGGTGTAGTCGATGCCCGGCGTGCGATCCGGCAACAGCGCGTTGTAGACGTAAAAGACATTGTCGCGATCGGCGTAGACCGTGTTGAACATCGGCACGCCGAGGATGCGCATGGCGTCTTGCCATTCGGCCAGGCTGCGCGCCTTGTTCATCTTGAACCACTGCTCCGTCGCGCGAACATAGCCTTCATGGCCGGCGTAGCGCAGCGCGAAGAAGCCGCCGCCTGTCTTGATCACCGGCCCATGCACGCTGAAGTACACGTCGCGGTGCACGGTGATCTCAAACAGCCCGGTGTCGATTGTCAGGGTGGCCTGCCGAACCGTAAGAGGCTGCCACCTGCCATCGAAGCGATACTGCAGCGACGCATCGGGGCTCATCTGCAGGCGATAGATGTCGACCATGTCGGGACTGTTGACGGTGTGCGCCCAGCCCAGGTGTTGGTTGTGGCCATGCAGGATCAGCGGCGATCCGGGAAAGACTCCGCCAATCGTGTTCCAGCCTTCCTGCGATTGGACGTGCGCTTCGTACCAGGTAACCGGTCCTTCCCACGGCTGGTGCGAGTTGATGTTCAGGCGCGTCACGTCGTCGGTGGATCGCGTGCGGCGAACCGCGTGGGCGTTGGATCCGGGCTCGGTCGCGGGCTGCGATTCGTCCACGCGCGGCGCCATGGCCAGTGCCCCACCCGTAGCATCGCCGACGTTGCGCACGGTCCCCGAAAAGATCTGCTTTAGCGCCGTCACCACGCCGACCATAAACGGCATCTTGTGCGCGAATCCGCGCGCCACATCGCGGCCGCTGTACGGCAGGAAGCGCCCGTCGGCTTCATCGGGGTGCTTGGCCGCGTAATAGTTCATGCCTTCGGCGTAGCCTTGCAGCACGGCGCGCGTGCCGGCATCCAGGCTGTCATACTGCGCGTTCACCTGATCTTCGACGCGAACCAGCGCTGCATAGTAGTCGTTGATCAGCGCATCCTTGGACAACATCAGCCGCGATAGCTGACCGCGCGCAGCGACCACCGATGCCTGGATCGTTGGGAAGTCGTCTTCTGCATTCGCATACGCCAGACCAAAGGCAGCGTCGGCATCGCTTTGTCCGCGAATGTGCGGAACACCAAAGCGATCGCGGATGATGGTGACGCGCCGCGCGTGTTCCAGAGCAGCGGTACTCGGGGCCGGGGGCTTGGGGCGGCGCAGCACGTGCACGACGCGCAGCAGACCCACAAGGATCAGCAGCGCGAAAAGGACGCGTCCCAGCCGGCGCAAGGAAAGCAGACCTGCCAAGGTTTGACGGAGCGAACGAGTGGGGGCTTTGTTGCTCATACCGCAGCTTGAAACCGGATCTGGATCCTGCGCAACTCTGTGCCGCTGCGCCCAGTCATCTGCGACGGCAGCACCCATCGCCGCTTGCAAGCCCGTGCACCCTGAGCCGCTGCGATGAGCCCGGTGTGGGCCGCTCGATCGAATCGAACGAGCCGCAGGATCGGCGAATCGCCAGCTTAGTCGCCTGAAGACGCACCGTGCGGCAGCAGGCTGGCCAGCAGCGTGCCCATGCGAGCATCGGGGCTACGCAGCAGATGGCGACGGGCCAGCGCGAAGTGTTCGACGGCTCGCACCTGCTGTCCTCGACGCAGATAGTGATAGGCCAGCGAGCGCTGGATGATGCCTTGGCTGAAGGCCACGGCGGGCTGGATGCGGTCGGCAATCGACAGAGCCTGTTCATAAAACGCCAGCGCTGTGGGATCGCTATGGACCTCGCAGCGGGCGCTGTAGGCATCGCCCAGAATGGTCAAGGTCTGCGCGATGTTTTCCGAGTCCTGCTGCGCTACGAAGTGGGCCAACGAAAGCAGCGTGTCATCGAGCGCTTCCTGCCACAGCACCGACTGATGCAGGGTGAAGCTGGGCGCTGGTGCCGCGCTGTCGGCCTGCTGCGCAGCCGATGGGTGCGTCAGAAACAGGTACAGCACGCGGGCATAGCCGCGCGCTTGGCGTGCCTTGAAGGGCAGCTGCTGACACCAGTCCTGCACATCCTTTCCTTCGGTGGGCAGGCCCAGCTGACTGCGGGCTTGCACCACCGACTCTTCAGAGATCTGCAGTAGCGCGGTTAGCTCGTCGATGGCTTGGGTTAGCTGTTCGCGCTGCGCGGCGGTAAACGACAGCGCATGCGGTGCCGTCAGCGACGTGGGCTGCGACCAGTCCACGCTCTGCACGCGGGCGCGCGATCGACGAAACCACAGCCTTGGCGCCACATCGCGAGCCGCCACGCCAAAGCGGTCCAGAAGCGGCAGCAGGCCATCGTACAGTTCCGCAAAGGCGCGGTGCCAGCCCGCGCGCCAGAACAAGATCTCGATCTCGGACAAGACCTGCAGGGCCTGGCCCAAGGCCTGCGGATCGCGCTCGGCCCGCTCGGACAAAAGGGACATGGCGCTCATGCCGGCCAGCAGCGACTCGCGGCCCACACTGCGCCGCAGCGTCGATAAGAGCTCGTTCAACCAGCGAGTCTGATAGATGTCCAGCAGCCCATGCCGCGACAGTGCTTGGCAGACTCCATCGCGCGCTTGAGCGTTGGCGGGCACCAGCGGCCAGCCTGCAAAGTCCCCAGCCAGCGTCGGCGGCGCGGTCGTCGATTGGGATTCTTTCGCGACATTGTTGTGTGCAGGGGACGATGCGGGGCGCAGCGAACCCTCGTCTTCGGCGTGGCTTGTCTGAGCGACGGAAGGATGCGGTCTGGGAAGCGGCGCCAGAGTGGCACACAAGGCGCGCAGAATCGGCATCTGGCGCAGCTGTGCTAGCTCGATCGGGCGCAGCTCAGATTCCGGGACACCGTCGGCGTTTTCACCGCGCAGGCGACGCAGGGCCAGCGGTACGGTCAGCGGCTGCTGCGGGCGCGCGGTCACCGCCACCAGCGCGCATAGATCCAAGAGTCGAGGATCGGCATCGGCGCGCACCACCTGCGATTCAAACATCATCTGGTAGCGCGTGGTGATGTCGCGTTCCAGGTATCCAGCGACGGCAGACAAGCCTGCTTTGGGATCGCGACCCAGGAAGGCATACAGGTTGACGATCTGCGCCAAGTCGCCCGGCAGAAGGCTCAGCCGACCGCTCTGCAAGATCTTCATCGATCCGTCATCGAGCGGCCCCAGCCGATCTTCCAGATACAGACGCGCTTCCTCGGTCGAAAACGGCCCGGCTGGCAGGCGATGGGCGACCGGGACGTGCACCAAGCTGTTCTGCCCACCGGGATGCGCGAATAGCAAAACCACCGTCGGTGGAAGTTGGTCACAAAGGCGCGTGAAGAAGTCGCGATCGGGGTTGAGTCCGGCTTCATGGACCAGATCGACGAGGTTGTGACAGAAAACCGAGGCCCGTGCTGGAGCGCCGTGCACGGCCTTCACGCGCAGGTCCGCGAAGCGAACGTTGTTGCGCACGAAGCTCCGCAGCTCCTTCATCCACTTTCGCTGGATGTTCTCGCGCGGGGCGATGA
>JAYRFD010000557.1:0-1620 GCA_041908565.1 Polyangia bacterium
ATCGCCGACACCGCGCGGTTCATCGTTGGGATGATGGCCGGGATGCGGCGCGACACATCCAGCACGCGGGCGAAGATGCGCCGGTTCACGATGTGTTCATCGATGAAGTGGGCGGTCGCGCTCAGGTTCGACGGCTCGGTCGTGGGCCGGGCGCGGCAGATGCGCACCTTGGACACATGCGGCAGCCACCACAGCTTGACGTAGGGCGCGCTTTCGACGATGGAATCCAGATTGGCCAGCACGGAATCGAAGGGCTGCACGCTTAGCTCTTCGCGCAGATGGAAGGCGGGGACGGTGGCCAGCGTGACTTCGGTGATCACGCCCAAGGCGCCCACGTGAACCTGCGCGGCGTGCAGCAGATCGGCGTTCTGTTCGTCACTGGCCGCGATCACGCTGCCGTCGGCCAGGACCATGCGCAGCGCGACGACGCGGCTGGCCAGGTTGCCAAGTCCGGGAGCACTGCCGTGGGTGCCGGTGGCGATGGCGCCCGCGATGCTCTGCTGCGTGACCGAGCCCAAGACCGGCAAGGTCATGCCCTGCTGGGCCATGGCCGCGATCAGCTGATGCAAGCGGATGCCGGCCTGCACGGTGATGCGACCGCGTGCGTGGTCGACGCGAATGACGCGCTGCATGGCATCCAGGCGCAGCAGGTATCCGTCGGTGCAGGCGATGTCTGACCACGAATGCCCGGCTCCAATCACCTTGACCTTGCGACCTTCGGCGGTGGCCTTTCGCATGACTTGGGCAAGTTCGGACTCATCGCGCGGCGCCAGCCACGCGTGCGGCTGACTGCGCGCGGTCCCGGCCCAGTTGCAAAACAGAGGCGAGCTGGAATCGACGCCCATGATGACTAGAACCGAGCGTCCAGACCCAGGCTGGCAAGCGGTCCCCCGTTTCTGGCCAGACTTGATCCGAACAGCGGGCCCAGGGGGAAGCAGGCCGAGCTTGCGGAATCGATCGCGGCGCAGCTGTCGTCGATGTACGCACCACCGACGCCCGAGTCCAGGATCAGCGTGCCGGGTCCACCGCTGCCGCGCAGCCAGTACTTCAGCCCCAGCGTGCCCCAGATGTTGGCCTGCGATCCGTCGGCCAAAAGGTGCAGCGTGAAGCGCTTGGCCAGCGGGATGTTGATCTCGCCCCCGGCGCCATAGAACACCAGGTCGCTGGGCTGGCCGAAGCCTTGCCGCAGGCGATAGCTGCTGTGGAAGATCAGGTTCAGGCCGTCGAGGCTGCCCAAGCGAACCGAGAAGCCGAACGAAAACGCGCGACCGCCCAAGCGGTTCAAGATGACCCCGGGATCCAAGCTGACTTCAAAGTAGGACGAGCTAAATCCGACGTGTCCGCGCGCCTCGCTGACGACGGCAACGGGGCTGCTGGTCAGGAAGCTCAGCGGCGCCACCGAGACGCCAATCTTGATCGGCACCGGCAGGTAGTAGTCAAAGCGGAAGTCGTTGACCATGGCGTAGGCCAGCGGCGACACGCCAAACATCGGACGCAGGTGGCCATAGAAGCGGAACATGCCGTACCAAAGACGCGGCACGTACAGCGGCTCGCGCAGCGGGTCGTCGGTGGGCTGGGCCAGGTCACCGACGCGAGGCACCGTGCCGCGCAGCAGGCGAC
>JAYRFD010000558.1:0-20404 GCA_041908565.1 Polyangia bacterium
AAAAATTGTAATCCATATTTCGGATATTTGTCTGCACAATCTTGCCGTTCCCGGCGGCCCCTGGGGCGCGTCGGTCCACAGGGCCCGATGGGTGCCATGGGCCAGCCAGGTACCTCAAGCACGAGCACCATCAACGCTTCGATCTCGGTGATTGCGCCGTCGATGGTTGCATCGGGACGGACCGCGACGCTGACCATCTCGGGTGTGGCTTCCAACTTCAAGCCCGGGGTCACGACCGTTTCGTTCACGGACACGAACATCAAAGCGACCAAGGTCGAGGTTGCCAATGCGACCTACCTGCGCGTCACGCTGGACGTGTCGACCCTGACCACCCTGGGCAACAAGGACCTGGCCGTGGTGACCCCGGGCGGCGGCGCGGGCGGCGCCGAAGAACGCCTGACCGTGCAGGGCGGCTTGGTGGTCACTCCGACGCTGTTGGCCGAGCTACCCGCCGGTCAGAACATGCCGGCGACGGTGACGCAGGGCGGCCTGGCCACGGTTCGCTTCCGCAACCTGGACTACCGCGACAACCTGTTCGATCCGATGAACACGCGCGGGCTTTTGGGCGTATCCAGCGTCGTCGGTCTGGTCGCCCCGGCCAGTGCCAATGCCCAGGTCGATCCGACGACCTTTGCTGGCTTGGTCCTGGTGGATGCGCTGGCTCCCGTCGGAGGTCTGCAGGCCGGTGTGACCAGCCTGTCCCCCATCGGCCAGCCGCTGAACTACCTGTCGGATCCGGCGGACACCAAGGCTCCGCAGGTGACCGCGGGCACGCTCGTCGCGCTTAATGACAAGTCGGACTCGACCAACCAGAGCATCGCGGGCCCGTCGAAGACGGCGCTGTACAAGTTCACGACGCCGGCCGACAACTACATCGTGCTGACGCGCTTGCACACGCTGGGACCGGCGCTGCGCTTCGGCGCCGTTTCGCCGCCTCGCGTCATCGGCCAGACCGCGCCGACCAACGGTCGCTTCGCCGAGGGCATGCCCTTTGATTCCTCGCGCAGCATCGACATGATGGGCCTTCTGGTCGCGCACAACTTCCTGTCGCTGGTGCCCAAGGCAGGCGACGTGTACTTCGCGGTCTACACCGACAACCTGACCGGCAGCGCCAATCACAGCTACACCATCCTGCCCAAGCGCGTCGTCGGAACGGCCGTATCGGTGAAAGAGCCGACCACGCCGGACACGCCCGCCAACCCACTTCTGAAAAACCTGGCGGTCGATAAGGCCCTGTACGCCACCGACGGCATGATCGAAGACGCCGCCGACGTCGACTACATCACACTGAAGCCAGCAACGAAGGGTACGCTGTACTTCGCAGCGACGACCAACAGCGGAAACCAGCTGAGCGTGCAGCTTATGGACATGAACTGCACCGCTCCGGTTGGGGTCAACGGCATGCGCACCGCCAACGGCGCCGCCGCGCAAGAGGAAACCGTCGACAACGCAGTCACCTACTGCATCAAGGTCGCGGGCCAGGCCAAGACGCCGTACACGCTGATCCTGACGCAAGACATCCCGTAAGCGGCCACGCAGCCGACCGTCCCGCCACGGCCCTCGAGTCTCTTGGGCCGCCCCGCCCTTCCCTTCCACTGCACACGCCTCAGCCCAAAATGCAGCGCCCGAGTGAGCGCGGCGTGCAACGCTGGCTTGCTTCGCTTCTGTGGCTCGTGCCATGGTTCGCACCTTGCGGAAGGAACCACGGGCCATGCGACGAAACATGCGTTCTTCGACTGTTCTTGCCTTTGCGGGACTCGCTCAAATTGCGGCGCTGTCATCGCTTGGCTGCATCACCGGCTGCAACAACACCATGGAAATCCTCGATGACGAGGAGCGCCGCCGCAAAGACATGGCGATGCCGGTCGACATGGCCGATCCGCCACGCGACATGGCCAACCCGCCGCGCGACATGTCCGATCCGCCGCGCGACATGTCCGATCCGCCGCGCGACATGGCCGATCCGCCGCGCGACATGGCCGATCCGCCGCGCGACATGACCATGCCGCCGATGGACATGGCGATGCCGCCGATGGACATGGCGATGCCGCCGATGGACATGGCGATGCCGCCCGTCGATATGAGCACGCCGCCACCCGATATGAGCACACCGCCGGTCGACATGACGACGACGTACACCTGTCGCGGTGCCGATGCTCCGGGCTCGCTGTACCAGACGGTCACCGACGCACTGCGGCTGCCTGCATCGTCGGGCAGCAGGACCTACAACTATGACTACGACGGCAGCGGCCGTCCGAAGAATCAGCTCAAAGCGCTGGTCAGCCTGGTCGCCATCGTCGGACTGGACCTGCAGGGCCCGATCGACATGGCGGTGAAGAACGGCCTGACACTGCAGCTGGCCAGCCTGAAGACGGCTAGCCTGACGGGATCGACCTGCACCGGTGTCTCTGTGATCCCCGCCAAGCCAGCCACGATGCCACCCAAGTTCGATGGCACCGACATGCTGCAGCGCGCGATGACCATGCCGGCCAACCTGATCGGCAGCATCGCCGCCAGCAAGCTGACAACCAAGGCCAGCAAGGATCTTTCGCCCAGCGAAGACGCGGTTTTGGACCTGCAGATCAACATCGGCGCCATGGTCATGACGCTGCCGATCCACGGCCTGCACCTGGAAGGCACCGTCGAGCGTCTGGCTGGAATCACGCGCATCAAAGACGGCGTCATGCACGGCGTGATCGCGGCCACCGATATCGACACGCGCATCCTGCCGGCCATCGCCACGATGGTCACCACGCTGATCAACAGCGACCCGATGTCGTCGACGACCAAGACGATCATCAGCCTGTTCGAAGACACGTCGAAGCCGGCCAGCGCCATGAAGTGCATGACGCCCAGCAAGTGCTGCAAGACCAGCCCAGCGACCTGCGTGATCTTGCCGGCCGAGGTGAAGGCCTCGCCGATCGGTGGCATCGTCGCGCCAGACGTCGAGGTCTTTGACTCGATGGGCAACTGGAAGCCAGTGCGCGGTGGCATGTCGCCCAACGGCATGACCATCGGTGTGGGCTTCAGCACCGTCACCGCAACATACCCATAGCCTTCGCGAGCCCCGTCCATGGTGCATGCTTCTTCCCCGGGCTCGCCACAGCCCTCGTCGAACACGCCTGCGGATCTGCGCTTGCGCGAGCTATCGCTAGACGAATTCCGTCGCCTGGAAGAGTCGCAGAGCCCGCTTTACAACCGCGACTTGGCGCCGGTCCCAGTGTCCGAGCGGACGTGGACGACGTACAACTTCGCCGCGCTGTGGATCTCGATGGCGCACTGCATCCCGACGTACATGCTGGCATCCGGCCTGATCGGTGCGGGCATGACGTGGTGGCAGGCGCTTTTGACGATTCTGCTGGGCAACACGATCGTGCTGCTGCCGATCTTGCTGAACAGCCACCCGGGCACGGCGTATGGCATTCCGTTTCCGGTGCTGCTGCGCGCGAGCTTTGGCACCGTCGGGGCCAACCTGCCGGCGATCATGCGCGCGCTGGTCGCCTGCGGCTGGTTTGGCATCAACGCGTGGATCGGCGGCGCCGTGCTGCATACGTTCTTCACGGCCTGTTACAGCGGCTGGCCGACGCTCTTGGGCGCGACGCCGATCGATGGCTACATGCCAAGCCAGTGGCTTAGCTTCCTTCTGTTCTGGCTCTTGAACCTGTACGTCATCTACCGCGGCATGGAGCTTGTCCGGCGCGTCGAAAACTTCGCGGCTCCGTTCGTGCTGGTGATGGCGGCGGTGCTTTTGTTCTGGGCGGTCGGCAAGGCCAATGGCTTCGGTCCGATCTTGGCCGGCGAAGGCGGCCCGGCGCGTCTGTCTGGCGCGCAGTTCTGGGCCTTCTTCCCGGTGGCGCTGACCGGCATGATCGGCTTTTGGGCAACGCTGTCGCTGAACATGCCGGACTTCACGCGCTATGCGCAGAACCAGCGAGCCCAGATGATCGGTCAGTCGGTGGCCTTGCCGACGACGATGTTCGGCTTTTCGGCGATGGCGGTGGTGATCACCAGCGCTACCCAGGTGATCTTCGGGCGCGCCATCTGGCAGCCCGAAGTGCTGATCGGCGAGCTAAAAAATCCTCTGTGGGTCGGCGTATCGGCGCTGACCTTGGTGATCGCCACGCTGGCCGTCAACATCGCGGCCAACGTCGTATCGCCGGCCAACGACTTCGCCAACGCCTGGCCGCGCGTCATCAGCTTCCGTCGCGGCGCGTTCATCACGGGACTTCTGGGGATCCTGTGCATGCCGTGGAAGCTGATCGAAGATCCGCGCAAGTATCTGGAAGGCTGGCTGGTGCCGTACTCAGGCGGGCTGGGATCGATCGGCGCGGTGATGATCGTCGACTACTGGCTGATTCGCCGTCGACGTCTGTCGCTTCTGGATCTGTATCTGCCAGATGGATCGTATCGCTATCAGGCGGGCTGGAACTGGAAGGCGGTGGTGGCGACGGGGATCGGCTGCTTCTTGGCGTGGGGCGGTCTTTTGATCCCGCTTCTGCGTCCGCTGTTCGACTACGCCTGGTTCGTCGGCTTCTTCACATCGGGCGGCGTTTACTACGCGCTGATGCAGGGCAAAAAAGAAGCCGCGGCCTAGCGTCCACAGCGCGGGCCAGGAAGCGCCGCTGCGGACGCAGGTGGGCTAGTGGGCGGCGGGCTGTGACGTCGACGTCGATGCGCGGTTCGACAGCAGGCCCAGCACGCGCTCGCCCAGCCGCAGGCCAGCGGTCTTCACGGCGTGCAGCGGGTCCTTCATCGCCGGCGCGACGGCATGCACCAAGTCGGCAGCGGTCGTCGTCACGCGGTGGCTTGGCCAGAAGAACGGGCTCTGGAAGCGGCGGTTCTTGGCCATAAACAGCCGAAGCTCGGCCGGCGTCACGCCGTATTCCTTGCAGGTCGCTTCAAACTCGGTCCGAGCGGCCGCGCGCGCCTTGAACAGCATCATCTGCACGCGGCTGTACACGTTGACCGCGCCATCACCGGACGTCTCGATCGGCAGGAAGATGGCACCCGGAAACTTTTCGGTCACGTACGACTGCACACCGTCGGAAACACCCGAGCTTGGCATGCAGCCAAACGGCTTGACCGACAGGGTCATCGTCGACTTCTTGTGCTTGACGTTCATCACCAGCTTGCCGACTTCCATGTGGCCTTCGCCGCCGCGCAGGTGTTTGGTGTACAGATCACGCGCTTCATCGGCGACTTCGTCCATTTCGGGCATTTAGTAGTCGTGCAGGCCCAGCACATGGCCGATGGTCTTGAACATCACGCGGATCGCTTTGTCCGCCACCCACAGCGTCGCCAGCTTCTTCTGCACGTTGACGCCGGCCAAGCCCTTTCTGCCCTGGTCTTCGCTGCGCAGATCCATGCGCTGCTTGGTGTCCCAGCGATGTTCCCAGATGTTGTAAAGGAGCCAGTTGCTGACGATCTGAATGTCGACTTCAGCGCCTTCCTGTTCCAAGAAGCGCTGCAGGCCGTAGTTGCCATCGCCCTCGGTGGTCATGGCCCAGAACTCGCCAATGACGGCGACCTTGGGCTTGATCTGGCTGCGATCGACCTCGACCGCGCGCAGGATGCGGCGGCACTTGATCAGCGCCAGCGCCAGGTTGGTGCGCTCGTGGAACGTCTTGTACAGAAGCTGCTTGCACTCGTGCAGCGCCTTGTCGGTCGCGCCCTTTTCGACTTCATAGGGCCGCATGCGATAGCCGATCGCGTTTAGCGCGTCGCCCACCATGATCGAAAGGACCAGCGACAGAAAGAACTTGGGGTTGAAGTCCAAACCCGGGTTTTCACCGGTCGCTTGCTTCAGACCGCCCTGCTGCTGGAACAGCATGACGCGGAAGCCATCGAAGCCCGCGTCACGCAGCGCCTTGCGATACTCCGTGACATAGGTGCCGAAGCGGCAGGGACCGCAGGCACCGGCGGTGACGAACAGGTAGTTGTCCACGATCTCTTTGGTGGACAGTCCCTTTTCATCGCGCAGCTGGACCAAGTGCTTGACCTAGTTGCCGACGGTGAAATAAGTCGGGTTGCACTGCGCGCGGTTGCCGAATTCCTTGCCCAGCTGCAGCGCCGCATTGTCCGGGCAGTCCAGCGTCTGCACTTTGTAGCCCAGGCCCGACAGCGCCGCGGTGATCAGATAGTCATGCGCCAGCGTCAAGCCACCCAAAAGCAGCGTGGTGTGCGCGCGCTGATCGCCGGTGAAGCGCTGCGGGTTTTCATCGACCCAGTGCGTCTTCATCTTCTCCAGGCCCAGCGCCTCGCGCTGCTCGGCCTCGAAACGAGCGAGCTCTTGTTCGATCTCGATCTCGTGCTGCGACTTCTTCGCTTGGACATTGCCCAGCACCGGCAGCTGCACGCGCCCCTTGGGCGTCGACTGTCCCTGTCCTTCAAGATCCGCACGTTGCATGGTGACTACCCCTTGGTCCTGTGAAGGGTCCCTGTTGTGGATCCCTGTTGCGATTGAATGTTCGCAGTCTGTTTACAGGCGAGCGACTTGTTCTTCGCCCTGCCGCTTGATGCCAATGCGCAGAAGCCCCTTGGCCGGCTCTAGCGTTGCGCCCGTCGGTGCGAAGCGCGCGGCGTACTCTGCGACTTTCTTCTTCACTTCTTCGATCTGCGCCGCCAGCGAGTCGTCCTGCTGCTTGCGTTCGGTAAGCTGCTTCTGCTTCAGCTCGAGCAAGTACAGGCGCTTCTCTTCGATCTTCAGCTGCAGTTCGTTCTTCTTTTTGGCGACGTCTTCCAGGCGTTCTTCATGCAGCTTCAAGCTGTGCGCGTAGGTCTTGACGCGAATCTTGATCGATCCACCTGGCTTGTTGGCATCGATGTCGTGCAGCGCCGAATACGGCGTCGCGCTGGCCCCAATCACCGAGTCGATCAGGCCATAGGTCGGCGCATCGTGACCGCACTTGAACGACGACAAGTCCAGCACGACGACGTTGGGATGTCGCGCGGCAAACTTGGCGGCCCAGACCTTCTGCACGCTGTTGGCCGAATAGTTTTCCGGCCACACGTCGTTGACTTCCAGCGGCCCGTCGATAAGGCCCTTGTCGATGTCTTCTTTGTAAAAGCGATACAGCCAGCGCGGATCCTTGGGGACCGATCGCATCGACAAGATGGGATAGCCCAGCGCCTGGAACTCTTCGAGCACGCCGTGGTTCAAGCCCGGATCGCTGTGATACGGACGACCGATCAGCATCACCGCGACGCGATTTTCTTCTTCGACCACTTCCAGGATCGCTTTGCCGCGTTCCTGAATTTCTTTGTCGAAGATCTCCATCGCGCGCAGGCCCTGTTCCACGGCGTAGTCGCTTTCGTCTTCGGTGACATCCAGAAGCGGGCCGAAGGTCTGGAACAGCACGCGCCGCAAGAGCGCGGGCTCGACGAAGGTCAGCGCGGGATCGACGTACTTGATGCCGCGCGTCGCGAAGAAGTCGACCTCTTTGGTGAAGGCGGCCTTCATGACCTCGGGCGCACCGGCGACGATCGGACACGATGCGGTGTCCATCACCTTGTGCAGTCCCGGCGGAATGTGCGTGATGCAGGGGAAGAAGATCGCCGACAGCTTTTTCTTTTCGCTGTGGTGATGGAACAGCAGGTTGTGGATGTGCGCCTGCGCCACCTTCGACGGGTAGCACGGATCGATCGAGCCGTACTTGCCGCCTTCCTGCCACATCTCTTCGCTGGTGTCGTCGGAAAACACGACGTTCTGGCGCTGGATGCCCAGCGTTTCCAGATACGTGCGAATGAACGGGCCGATGGTCCAGACGTTTAGGACCTTGGGGATGCCGATGCGCGTGCTGGCGCGCTTCCTGGCGGACGCTTCGCTGCTGCGCTGAAACAGGCGGCGAATCGGCACGCGCTTGACGCCACCGAGCAGCGTCTTTTTCAGCTCGACATCATCGATCATCGTGTCGGCGGTGGGCACCGGCGGCGGGTCGTAGAAGTGACGGAACAGCTGCTTGGATTCGTAGTCGACCAAGTTGGGAAACTGCTTCATCAGCTTCTTGCGCGCCTTGGTCAGATCCAGCATCGCCTCTTCGGACTCGACGGTGCCTTTTTCACACGAAAAGCCGGCGATGTAGCGACTGGTGTCGCCGTCGGGCGTCTCGGTATCGATGAAGGTGCGAGCGCAGTTGTTGGGGCAGAAGTGGCAGCGCGTCGACTCGTCGTTCTTCGATGTGAACTTCAGATCGATCGCCGCATCGATGCCGATAAACGTCGAGCTACCGCGACGCTTGACGACGCGCAGCGTCTCCATCGCCGCGCCGATGGCGCCGGCCTCGCCGGTGTGCGGGTGGACATAGACCTCGCAGCCGGGTACGCGATCCTTGATGTAGTCGACCTGCGCTTTGACGGCCGCCAGGTTGTGCTGCGTGCCGCCCTGCAGGACGAACTTGCGACCCAAGCTGGCCATGCGCGGAATCTGCACGACGTACTGCCAGACGTTCTTCGGCAGCACCTGCGCCAGACCGGAAAGCAGCTCTTCTTTCGAATAGCCTTCCTTCTGGAAGTTGACGCGATCGCTGTCCAAGAACACCGCGCAGCCATAGCTGAACTTCGGCGACAGATCGGCATCGAAGGCGACGTCGGCGTACTTGGTGATCGGCACGCCAAACTGATCGGCCATGGCCTGCAGCAGCATGCCGTTGCCCGCCGAGCACTGGTTCGACAGACGGAAGTTCTTGATGTCGCCGTTTTCCATGAACAGGACCTTGATGTCCTGCCCACCGATGTCGCAGATGACATCGACATCGCCGAAGAAGTGCACGGCCGACATCATGTGCGCGACCGTTTCGACGATGTTGACGTCAGACTTGACCGACTTTTCCAGCACGTCGGCGGCATAGCCCGTCGCGCCAAAGCCCATCAGCTGCAGGGTCGCGCCCTGCTCTGTGACATAGCCCTTGATGCGAGCCAGGATCTCCTTGGTGTCGGCGATCGGGTTGCCCTTCGAGAGCTGATATTCCTTGGTCAAGATCTCGGCGGTGTCGTAGTCGATCAGCACGGCCTTGCTGCTGGTCGATCCGCCGTCCATGCCGATGACGGCGCGCACCACCTGGCCCGGCTCAAGCGCCTTCTTTTCGAACTTGGGAATCTTGTACTGCTTGCGAAACTCTTCTAGCTCGTCGCGCTTGTCTTCGACGGCCTTGGCGCGCAGAAGCGGCGGGCCAGCGGTGTCACCCAAGCGCGCCTTGCGACCGTGCAGGATGAATTCGGAAAGAGCCTCGCTGCCCTTGTAGCGACCGATGTCCTTGGCTTCGTACGTGCCGTACATCACAGCGCCGTAGGCGGCGTAGTACTGCGCGTTGTTGGGGACGATGATCAGCTCTTCGATGGCGACATCGCGCGGATAGTCGAAGCCGCGATCGCGCCAGGTCTCGGGAATGCGCTTGCGCCAGCAGTCGCGCAAGAACGGCAGATAGGTGTTGGGTCCGCCCAACAGAAGCACCTTGGGCTTCAGCGTGTTGCCGCGCGTCAGCACCGACAGGTTCTGCATAACGATGGCATCGGCGAGCGAGTTCATGATCTCGATCGACGGGATGCCCGACTTGACCAGGTTGACGATGTCGGTCTCGGCGAACACGCCGCACTTGGCAGCGACGTGGTGCAGCTTGCTGTCGTCAAAGTTGATCTTGACGACCTCTTCATTCGGCAGACCGACCTTCAGCACGCACTTGTCGATGGTGGCGCCGGTGCCGCTGGCGCACTTGTCGTTCATCGACGTCGACGCCTGCTTGTCGCCGGTCTTGTCGTTCTTCTTGAAGATGATGATCTTGGCGTCTTGGCCACCTAGCTCGCACACCGAAAGCACGTCGGGGTGCAGGGTCTCGACGGCCAGTGTGACGGCGTTGACCTCTTGCACGAACTTGGCGCCGATGTGCGGCACGATCGGCGATGACCCCGAGCCGGTCATAAAGATGCGGGCTGCATCCTGCGGCAGACGGGGAAAGTCGGCGGCGATGCGCTGCAGAAAGTCGAGCACGAACTCGGCCTGCTTGGTCTGGTGTCGCAGGTAGTCGCTCCACAAGATCTGCTTGCTCTGCGGGTCGACCACCACCGCCTTGACCGTCGTCGAGCCGACATCGATGCCGATCATCACGGGCTCTTTGCGATCCCGACACTCTGGCGAGACGAACAAGTTCATTTCGGGTGACTCCGTTCCTTTCGAACCCAGCAGCGAGGCCCTTCGCGAACGACCGACAAACGCTAGACTGATGGTTCAGTCTATGGAGACACACTACGAGGCCCCCGGTCCGCGGTCAACAGAAAACCCGGGCCCCGGTGACAAGCTCGCAGCCGTCCCGTTCCGTCGGAGGAATAGCAAATGGCCGGGCCGCCAACCCACCGCCAGCCGGCCTCGGCGACGCCGACGAAGAGGGGCGAAAGGGCGCCACGCTTCTAGTCGGACCGGTTTGCCGATACAGTGAAGCGGCGGTCCCATGTCGTCCCAGCCAAGCACGGAACCAGGCCGCCAGCTCGCACTGGCCCCTGCTGAGCGCAGCCAGCCCAGCAGCGAGACCGAAGTGGCGACCCTGCTGCGCCGCCGCATGCGCGTGGCCTTCGCGCTGATCGTCGCGTACGCGATCCTGAACATCCTGCGCGAGCTAACCCGCGGCGCCATCGAGAGCGCCTACGCCAGAAGCGTCATCGCCGGCAACATCGTGCTTGGGCTGGTCATGTCGGCGCTGACCGCCATCCTGTGGACCAGACGCCGGCTGTCCCTGACTCAGCTGCGTCGCATCGAGCTGGGGGGCATCGGCTTGGCGGCGCTTCTGGTCTGCGTTGCCCAGCACATCTGGTACACACACGGACGCCCGTGGACTGGCGGAGCCTGGCTGCACAGCGAGCGCCTGCCCTGGGAACGGCACTGGTTCTATCAGCTCGCCAGCAACGGGCCGGGACATCACAGCATCATCCTGTCGTGGTCGGATGCCAGCTTGGTGCTGGGCTACGCGTACTGTCTGAACTGGGTGGTCGGTATCTCGCTGTACGGCGTCTTTTTTCCCAACACCTTCCGCCGAGGCTGCTACGTGATTGGCGCCATCGTCGGCACTGCGCTGTTGAACTTGGTGGTCATCGCGCTGTGCAGCGAACCAGCGCTGCGTTCGTGGTATCTGGGCCCCATCATGGTGCAGGTTGCAGCGACGCTGGGAGTCGGTGCAGCGACTGGCCTAACCGCGACCTACAAGCTGACGGAGCTGCGCCAGGCCGTCGCGGCCGTGCGTCGCTTGGGTCAGTACCGGCTGTTTGAACGCATCGGTCACGGCGGCATGGGCGAGGTCTATCGCGCCCAGCACATGTTTCTGCGGCGTCCTTGTGCCATCAAGCTCATCCGATCCGACCACCAAGACGCGACGCGACCGCTGCAGCGCTTCGAACGCGAAGTCCAAGCCACCGCCAGCTTGCACCACCCCAACATCGTCGACGTCTATGACTATGGCCGCGCGGAAGACGGCACCTTTTTCTATGTCATGGAATACCTGACCGGCCTGTCTCTGGAACAGATGGTGCGACGGTATGGACCGCTGTCTCCGGGCCGCGCGGTCTATCTGTTGCGCCAGGCCTGCCAAGCCTTGGCCGAGGCACACTCCGTCGGGCTGATCCACCGCGATATCAAACCCAGCAACCTGTTTGTCTGTTCGCGCGGGACCCAGCACGACGTGATCAAGCTGCTGGACTTCGGCTTGGTGCAGCAAAGCGATGCAGCCGCCAAGACAGGTGACGATACGCCGCCGGTCATCTTGTCGGCGCTGCCCTCTGTCTCGCTGCCACCCGGGATGCCGTCGCTGCCAGCATCGTTCCGCACACTGGCTGGCAGCATCTTGGGCACCCCATCGTTCATGTCGCCGGAACAGATTCGCGCGACGGCGGCACTGGATGCACGCAGCGACGTGTACAGCCTGGGCGTGGTCGCATTCTATGTCCTTTCGGGCCATCCACCGTTTCGCGGCAGCACCAACATGGACGTAATGGCGGCCCACTTGACGACCCCGGTTCCGTCGCTGCGCGCGATGGTGCCGGATCTGCCGGCTGACTTGGAAGCGATCGTCCTGCGCTGCTTGGCAAAAGAGCCGAATGACCGCCCGGCCAGCGCACAAGACCTGGAACAAGCCTTGGTGACCTGTTCCTGCGCCAGCCACTGGGGAGGCCCCGCAGCGTCTGCCTGGTGGCGTACCCACGCCGATGACAAAGGCCCGGAAACAAGCTCTGCTGGGCTGCCGATGCCGACGGCACTGGCGGAAGGGCAAGATGCCACGGCCACAGCGACGTCAGCGAGTCGTGGCATGGTCGTGCCGCTAGAGCCGACCTCGTAGGGTCGGGCTGATTCCTCGTCGGACGCCGCTAGTCGATGACCTGCAGGGCGCCGCGGACCCGCACTTGCTTTTCCAAGGCAGCAAGCCCCTGTTGCGCTTGCGCAAGCTGCCCCGCGTCCGCCGATCGGCCGCTGCCGCTTGCCACCAACAGCTGCAGCTGTTCGATCAGATAGCGAGCCTGTGCCACATCGCCCGCGTCGAGGTCGGCCTGCGCTTCCGACAGCAAGCGCTCAGAAAGCGGCGGATCGGCCAGCCACGCAGCCCGCGCATGCTCGGTCGCACGACTGGGACATGCCCGCGCCGCCTGCAGCAAGCGACTGGCGCGCAGCGGTCCATGCCACGTCGCAGAGGCCGCCTGCAGGGCCGCGTGTTCTGCCCCCGCCAGCTGAGCCGCGCCCTGATACAGCACCGCCAACAGCCCCCACGCAGGTCCTGCCAAGGGATCCAGCAAGACCGCCTGCTGCAGCGCCGCTTGAGCCGCCTCGCTGTCTTCTTCCTCGAACGCTAGCTCGCCCTGCTCAAGCCAGGGCAGGGCCGCCTTGGGATCGTGACGCTGTCCGGTCTTCGCGCGCTTCTTGCGAACGCTGGGATCCAGCTCGTCATCGCCGACGAAGACGTCGCGAAACTCGCCGTGACGGTCGACGATCAGCGCCTCGCGCGCAAGCGTCGCATCCAAGAAGGCTTCGATGCCCGACCCAACGACGATGGGATCGGGCGCATTTTCGTCTGCCAGCACCACACGACCGTCCCCATCCAGCCACAGCGCACCATCGGTCGTCTCGCCGATGTGCAGATACGGACGCTCGTCCGGTGTGCCGGGAACCACGCAGACTTGGTCTGCTGGGAACAGGATCTGCGCTTCCAGGAACAGCGTCGCCCCATCGAAGGATCGCAGGAATTCGCGATATTCCGTCGGCAGCGCGCGTCCCAGGCGCGTCGTCAAAGCATCCAAAGCATGCCCCTGTGCGGGGCGACCTAGAAAATGAACACCGGCGGCATAGCGGCTGGCGGCCGCTCGCAGCGCCTCGAAGAAGGCCATGGCGGATCTACTTGACGGTGCAGGGGTTGGACAGGCGGGCGCGCTTTTCAGCGTCGCGGAGCATCTTGACCGTGCCCGAGCCTGGCTTCTGATTGGCCGGAGCAACGCGGAAGGCGTAGCACAGCACTTCGGCGCTATCGCGATACTTCTTGGACTTGAAGTAATCCTCGCCGGCAGAGACCAGCTTGGTACGCAGCTTGTCGGCGAATTCCTGTCGGTACGAGCTATCCGGAGACATCTGGTCGTAGATGCGCACGGCGGCCGCAAAGCCATCGGCCGTGCCCTTGTCTAGCTCGACGCTGCCGTTTTTGTACTTGCCCTCGTCCTCGGCCGCGCGAGCCGACTGGGCACGCAGGCGAACCGCTTCCAGGCTGACCGGGTCGATTTCTAGCGCTGCTTCGGCGGCGTCTTTGGCCTTCTGCCATTCCTGCTTGTTGAAGGCTTCCTTGGCGATGCGGACCTGGTTTTCTGCTTCTTGGATCTTGGCCGCGATGGCTTGCTCGACGGCGCCCTTGGGCGGGCCGCCGGGTAGGATCAGCTTGATGATCCAGATCAGCCAGACCAGCCCCGTCACACCGATCAGCCCCAGGAAGGCATTCTTGGTGTTTGCCGAGATCGGCGGCCCCATCAGGTTGGAAGCGGCCTGCGAGGCCTTGGCTCCGCTGGATCCTCCGCTGCCGTCGAGGCGGAACATCAGCTCGCCGAAGCGAACGGTGTCACCAGGCCCCGCCTGAGCAGTCGTGATCTTGCGACCGTTGACGTAGGTGCCGTTCGCCGAATTGAGATCTTCGACCTCGATGCGTCCCCCGCCCAGGCGCCGCATCTTCGAGTGCTTGCGCGACATCGACGGGTCATCAAGAACCAAGTCGTTCCCGACGCCACGTCCGACGGTAATTTCAGGCAGACCCGGCAGATCAAAGACGCGACCGCTGTACTGTCCACCCTCTGCGATCAGGCGAACCAGATCCGTGGGGCCACCACCAGCGGGAGGCATCCCGCTTTGCGGTAGCGCAGCCCCAGGCATCACGGCCGATGGCATCTGCGGCAGCGGCTGCGGCGGCATCATGCCTGGCATCGGCTGCTGCATCATCGGCGGCGGAGCCATCGGCTGCTGCATCACCGGCGGAGGCGGAGCCATGCCCACCTGTTCGATGATCAGGCGAAACTCCGCGATATCGACCCGCGTGTTCGGAGGAATCGCGGTCATCGTGTTGGCCGGAACGCGGGCGCCGTTGATCACGATGCCGTTGGCACTGCCGTCGTCGATGATCGAGACACCGCTCGGTTCGATTCGCACCCGGCAGTGACGACGGGACACGCTGGGCGATGCCAGGACCATTTGACGATCCTGATCGCGGCCAATCGTAAACTCGCCCGCATCCATTTCTTTGCGAGCGAGTTCCCGTCCATCCTTATCTGTGGCGATTACTCTCCACACAGAAGCTCCACCTGACTCTCAGTTAGGGTTCCACGAAGGCTCGTCATCCCGCAAAGGCTGGCACGTGGCCGGTGGCCACAAACTGCCCGTCGCCTCCTTCTGGCTTGAAGGTGAACACCGGCTGAAGCTCGATGCCGCCTTCTTCGCTCAGAATGACTTCCGAGATCTCCATGACACGATAGGCGCCGCCAGCTGTCCGGCCCACGTGGACCGCCAAGTTCAGGCTCTGCGCTAGCTCTTCGCGCAAGGCCTTGCGCGATGGGGATTCATTTGACAGACGGGCCAGCGATTCCAAGCGCCCGACCGCTTCTCGCGACGACGCGGCATCGACCCCAACCACAACGCCTTGCCCGCCGCACAGGGCAGCCGCCACGTCGAGCGCTTCGGGTCCACGAACGTCTGTGATGAGCAGGTGATCAGGGTGCATGCGAACCGCGTGACCGATCAGACTGCGCATTTCCAAGCCGCGTCCGATCAGCCCGATCCATGCCGCAGTCGTCGCCGAAAGGTCAAGCTCACTGACAGGCTCGACGGTGACAAGGCGTGCTCCAGCGGCCGTTGCCCCACCCAAGGCGCCCAACATGACCCCGCGGCCATAGCCCGAGACGATCATGTTGCGGCGCTCGCGCATGCAGACTTCCAAGAATTCGGACATCGCAGCCGACAGCACGCCCTGATTGACCAGGTCTTGCAAGCGACCGCCCGTCTTGCGAACGCGACGCAGCACCAGCGACGGCACACGAGCCTGGGGCGGCAGCGCAACCTGCAGCAAAGCGCCGCTGTCCAAGCGGATCTCTTGAATCCCCGAATCAAGTCGACCACCGGCCCGCGTAACCATGCGGTGAATCGCACGGTACACAGCCGCTGTCGATGTGAAGATGCGCTCGTGCAGGCTCTGACCGTTGCCGCGATCGACGTAGACGCGGTCGGGTGCTGCGACGGCCACTTCGTGGACGCTCTCGTCGGCCAAGAGCTCGTCAAGCGGACCACAGCCGGTTAGCTCAGCCAGCGCCATCTTGGCCAGCGCGTCGCTCTCAAGCCCCAGGGGCAAGGGGAAGATCTTGTCCGCGATATCGCGCGTCGCCTTGTCCAGCTTGGCTTCGGCGTCGCTGAGCTGCTCTGGACTGGCCGCTGCCAAGCCCAGCTGATCCAGGGCCTTGGTCACCACCTGGCTGAGCGCTTCGACATACCGACGACGCTGCGGATCTTCGATGCCGCTGCCAACGACGGGTCGACTGGACGGTCCGACGGCGGGCGTTGCCGAACGCGTGGTCGGACGGACAGCTGCGGCCGCCGGCGTCGTCGATGGCGTAGCGCGAGCGAGCGGCGGACGCGCACTGACCGGAGGAGGAGCCACCGGCGACACAGCCGGGGGCGGCGCGACGGCAGGTGGAATCGAGACCGGCGGAGGAGCAATCGGTGGTGCCGCGCTGGCGGCCGGCGGAGGCCCGGCTGGCGGCGGAGCGATCGCCATCGGCGGAGGCGTAACCGCCCCGGCCGGCGCCGAGGGCGGTGGGACAATCGGCAAGGTCGCAGCCATCGGCGGCGCAACCGGAGGCGGAGCGATCGGCGGAACAATCGGCGTCAGCGACTGCAGCGTCGGAGCAGGCACTGGCACTGGCCCCGGCGGCGGAGCGATCGGCGGCGCCGGAATGCGCGGCGCATCGCCAGCCATCATCGTCGCCTTATCCGAGATGCGATCGGACGGCATGATTGGGCGATCGAAGCCCGGCATGTCCGATCCGGAGCTGCCAGGAATCGGTGGCTTGGTGCTGACACGCAGAGGAGGCGGCGGCGCAGGAGGCGGCGGTACCGCAGGCACAGCCGAAACCGGCGGAGCGACTGGCGGCGGCGCGGGCGGGGGGGTCGGTCGAGCGGCTCGCGACTCGGGAACTGGAACCGGCGACTTTTCCGACTCTTCTGGCTCCTCTAGCTCGTCCTCCATGCCGGCGGCGACGTCCATTGACGTCGGTTCCGCACGGATGGCAGGCACCGTCGCAATGGCCGGGCGCCCCCCGGGACGAGGCGGTGGCGGCGGCGGTCGTCCAGCAGACTCCAGGTCGGCAGTCGAGCTGGTCGAAGGCCCCGAGCCTTCCTCGATGTTCATGATGAAGTCACCGATGTAGATCTTGTCGGTGCCCTTCACGACCAGCGGCGCCGTGATCTTGCGCCCGTTGACGTAGGTGCCGTTGGTGCTCTTCAGGTCGACGATGATGTACTTGCCGTCTTTGAAGACAATTCGGGAGTGACGCTTGGATACGTTCCCCTTGGGCAGGACGATGTCGTTGCCTTGCACTCGACCGATTGTGATCTCAGGTCGGTCGAACTCTAGACGCTTCGTCTCACCACCTTTTTCGGAGATCAGGATGGAGAACATATCTGGTCATGCTCCTTTGCGTGCCTCATGGGCACGGTTGCCGTCGGCAAAAACCAGGCTGTGATTGCGGCCTACCTTACGATGCCCGTCGATTTTGGGTCAAGCGCTTTGCTTCCCTTCAGCCAGCCTGCTTGGGGAGCACGAGCGACAACGACTAAAGGCCTCTTTGGCCCCTACAGTTTATTTTTTCGACGATATCAAAAAGCTGGCTCGGCGGGAACAGTTAGTTGCGCAGGGTGGGACGCGCGGCTCCTCTGCAGAGCCGCTTGCCGGCCCGGCGGGACTTCATGTTGTGCCGCACATATGTGTAATTTGGAAAACTTATTTTTTTGATATAGTTAGCCGGTATGTCCAGACCTACTCGCTTGCAAAAGGGGCCAGGCGGCGGTCTCTGGCTGCGCCGCCGAGATGTCCTTTGGGGAATTCCACTATCACTGCTGTTGCCGCGCTTGGCAGCCGCGGGACCGCGTTACTATCTGCGCCTACGGCCCATCGAGATGGCGCCGTCGGCCATCGTCTCTGCCGACACCAGCGGGGCAGCTGCAGCACCGACGGGCCCTGGTGATTCCGCAGTCCCGGATGGCGGCGCTAGTACCGGCGGGACCGCGAGTCCGCGCAGCCCCGTTGAGTCCATCATCGAGATGGCGCGCGAAAACCTCATCGCTGAACTAAAGAAGCGGCCCGAGGTTGTGCTGGAACTGGACGGCGTACCCAATGACGCCCCCCCGGCCCGCATCAAAGAAGAGCTACAGAAGCGGGGCTTGCGCGGCTACGAGGTCACGCTGCGTCTGCTGAAGGTGGAACGGTCGCTGCGCCCGGCGCCGACGGGCCGTCGCTTCCGTCTGCTGGAACAGAGCGTCAAGCTTTCCCTCGTCGGAACGCTGTACCCCGGCGACCCACAGCTTGCGCTGGGCGGCGACGGTGAATCCGCCGTGCAGATCGAAGTGGGAGCGCAGATCAGCCAAAACCAAGAACGCGACGCCCTGGTCGAAGCCATCAAAGATGCAGTGGGCCAAGCGGTGGCGCAGGGTCTGCGCAAGCTAAGCAGCGGATCGGCCAAGCCTCCGAAAGACCCGCCGCGACGTCGTCCAGCCGCCAAGCCCGCAGCAAAGTAGCCAGCGTCGCAGCCAGCGCACTAGAATGCCGGCATGCCACGCGTCGATCAGGCTTCGGCCGACTGTTTCGTCTTCACCTTCAAAGAAGGTCTTCTCTCGGCGATCGCGCACGATCTGAAGCTGCGGGTGAATCGCTTCACAATCGATGTCGACAAGGCCAAGGGCGCCATCACGGCAGAGTTCGCCGCGGATTCGCTGCGCGTGCTGCATGCCATGCACGATGGACGCGAAGACGGGGCCGCGCTATCCGATGCCGATCGCCGCAAGATCGAGCACAACATCGTCGAGGATGTCTTGGACACCAAGCGCCACCCGACGATTCGCTTCACCAGCAGCAGCATCACACCGACGGATGGCGGCTTCGACGTGGCTGGCGAGCTAGCCCTGCATGGACAGCGACGACCGCTGCGCGTCCGCGTCACCAAAGTGGATCAGCGACTGGTCGCGCAGGTGACGCTGCATCAGCCCGACTTCGGCATCAAGCCCTACACCGCGATGCTGGGAACGCTGCGCATCCGCCCCGATGTGCGCGTCGAGATCTCGTTGCCCAGCACGCTGGTCGACGGAACCGCGTAGTCGACCCGCAGACGGCTACAGGTCGCCGCGCCCGCGCAGGGTGGTGCGCAGCATGCGATGGGCCCGCAGGCGACGCGTGCGCACGCCACCGATCGTGATGCCCAGCGTCGCAGCGACGGTCTCGATCGGCTTTTCGGCCAGGTCGCACTGCTCGATCACGGCGCGATAGCGCTCGGGCAGCTTGGCGATAGCCCAGCGCAAAAGCTCGGCATTCTGCGCTTCTTCCAGCTGAGCGTGAGGCTGCGACGACGCGCGTGAGCCATACAGCCAGCAGCCGTCGGCCGGCAGGCTGGCCAGGGCGCGCTGGGTTCGGTCGCCACTTCGGCGCTGGCGGCGCAGCGACATCAGGACGGCGTTCGCACCGACGCGGTAAAGCCACGTTCCAAGCTGCGAATCGCCGCGGAAACAGTCGATGTGATGCAGGGCCGCCAGCAGCGCATCCTGCGTGGCGTCTTCGGCTCCATCCGAACCGCGGAGCATGCGGCGGGCTTGACGAAGCATGTTGGGCCGGCTGTCGGCGATCGCTTCAGAGAGTGTCTTCTGCACGGGAGTCATCGTCGGCATGAGGCTGGCTCCTTAAACACTTGGAGGAACAAAGGGGGGCTGGTCTGGCCGGGCTCTTTACGGCGCTTGCTTGGGCCGATTTGGGCTCTGCAACAAACCATGTACAAACAATAAACAAACCACGATGACTTGTCAAACGTTTGACTAACAATTCATTTTCCCGTCGGAGATTTTCTTTCGCCGCGCCCTGAATCTTTATACAAACCATTGACACCGGCACACCGGCGGCGCATGATCGGGGCGTGAGCAAGTACCGGATCCGCACCGTTTCGCAGATGACTGGCCTGTCGCCTGCCCTCATCCGAGCGTGGGAGGCGCGCTATCGCCTGGTTGTGCCCATGCGGACCTCGACGGGCTATCGCCTGTATTCCGACGAGGACGTTGCGCTGCTGGTCGGCGCCCAGCGCCTGGTGCAGCGCGGCATCGCCCCCATGGAAGTGGCCCAGCTACCGCGGACGCGCCTGCAAGAAGCGGCGGGCACCGTCGTGCATGAGCCACCGACGGCGCTGCCGGTCCTCAACGACTACGGGGATCACGTCGAGCGCTTGGTTGCGGCCTTCGCCCGCTTCAACCAGCCCGAGGCTGAGCTGCTGCTGTCCCGCCCGCTTTCGATCCTGCCGCCCCTTGAAGCCTGCCGACAGATCCTGGTGCCGCTGATGCGCGAGCTTGGCGACCGCTGGCATCGCGGCGAGATCTCTGTTGCCGTCGAGCACTTTGGGACGGGCTTGGTGCGATCGAAGCTGGTGATGCTGCTGGAAACCCTGCGCCACCGCGGCAGCACCAAGACGGTCCTTTGCGCCTGCCCGCCGGGAGACCTGCACGAAGGCGGGCTGCTGATGTTCGCCGTCCAAGCGGCCGAGCAAGGCTGGCAGCCCTTGTACCTGGGTCCTGACCTGCCGATCTCGGCCCTGGCGTCGACGGTACGGCAGTCACCGCCGATGTTGGTTGCGCTGTCCGTTGTGATGCGTCGCGATCCGGCTG